>JAEYWT010000265.1 GCA_023428865.1 Bacteroidota bacterium
GAACCAGTGGCGATCAGTTCGAGGTTACCGTCGCTGAAGACGTGTGCATCACCAGAACCCGCCAGCAATACCCGCCCACCGTTCTTGGCTTTCAAATTGGTGGCATGTACATCGCCGCTGCCTTGTACGACCACATCGATGCGGTCCGTGCTACCACCCACTTGGGCATCGCCACTGCCTTGAACGATGATGGAGGTTTTCCCACGGATGTTCATCTGCTGGCAGCTCACATCTCCCGAGCCTTCTACGATCACCTCCAGCTCCTGAGCGTCCTTGATGCCGTTGAAGGTGATGCCACCGGAGCCCATCACCATCAGCTTCAGGCCCGCGGCTTTTGCGAATGATCCAGCACTGATGTTGCCCGATCCCATGATGAGCAGTTCTTCCACGCGTGGCATGCGTATGCGGATGTCTGACCGCCCACGTACGGTAACGGGCCCACGTGATCGAGCGAAGCCCACCTTCAATAGGTTGCCTTCGGTGGTGATCTCGAGCCGATCGAGCACCTCTTGATCACCATCCGCAACCACCGAGAAATCCCCTTCTTCCACGAACACATTGGCGCTGCCCATGATGGCAACCCCCGTGAAGCCGTGCAGGTCGAAGGCGCGTTGTCCCACTGGTGCCGGTGCTCGCTTATCGTCGCTTGTGGTGGTTGTGCTGGCGGTAACGTTGAAGTCCTTATCCACGGAAACGGTCACCGTGGTCTCTTCCTGGTCATCCTTCAGGGTGAAGCTGACGGGGGAACAGGCGAGTGCCGGATCTTCTTTCGGTGTCGGCTCTTTCTTCGGGGCTGGTGGGTTGGGCTTAGCTGGTGGAAGCTCGAAGACCACGGCAGGCTCCGGCTCGGGCAGCTCGGCCACCAGTTCCACCACGGCGGGTGTAGGCATGTCCGTGGCCTTGGTGGTCTCCGCAGGTGCGGCGGTGCTGAGGATGTAAGCACTGGTGCCTACGATGAGCGTTGCAGAGCTGGTCATGAGAATAGTGTTCAGGTTGAACTTGAGCGTGCTGATGAGCCAGGCCATGGCCCCCACGGCGAGCGGGAAAGCGGCTACCATGTGGCCTACCTGTTCCAGGCTTACCTCGGTGGGCACTTCGCGCAGGGCGGCGAGTGTGTCCTTATTGTCTTCGGGGCGTGTCATAGGAGCAGGGTGGTGAAGGAGTGTAGAAGATCGGCACCCACCGGCCTGGCGCGCCCTTCCAGCGAACCGCGTACGGCTGCGCGGGCACGGCTCACACGGGTCTTCACGGCGTTCTCGTTGGTGCCCTGTATCTCGGCGATTTCGGCCATGCTGAGGCCCGAGACCTCGAAGAGGACCAAGGCATCGCGATGTTGCGCAGGCAGCTGGTCCATGGCCTTGTACAGTATGTCCACGTCCATCAACATGTCCGCGCTAGCACCACGTTCCTTCAACCGTGCGGCTTGTTTTTCGTTGATGGCTTCGTTGCGCTTGCCGATGCGCCAGATGCTGGTGGCGCGGTTGCGTGCTGCTCGCACGAGGTAGTGCAGCAGTTGGTCCTTCTTCTGTATGCGCTCGAAATGCTGGAACGCGCTCAGGAGCACATCCTGCATCAGGTCCTGCGCGTCCATACGGCCATAGGCCAGGGCGGAGCAGTAGCGCGCGAACGGCTCATGGCAGCCTTTATAGGCTTGCATGAATTCGGTGCGCTTGTCGTTGGTCACTGGCTGAGGGGTGGGTTCATGGGTAGAGTCGTACAAGTGACCGAAAGGTTACAACACCGGGATGAAAAGTTCGGATCCCGTGCCCCGCCGCACCTGCCGAAGCATCGTTCAAGGCAACGCCTCTATAGATATCCCACTTCCTGCAACGCCTTCAAATACTTGTCGATGTACACATCCACCGACTTCGCCTTGTATTGCATCACATACCTCGGATGTTCAAGTGCGACGATCCGATGGAAGAGTCCCAGCCGTTCGTTCAACCTGGTGAAATAGGTGGCGTTCTTGCCGGTCCCGATACAGAAGACCACATCGGTACGCATACCGCAACCCACCAAGGTCCGGAGCCAGTGTTCAACGAAAGGCGTCACGGCTTGCTCCAGGGCTTTGTCGTCGTAGTAGTTCAGGTTGACGGCGGTGCCGTTCACTTGCTCCTTAACGAAACCGAGCGGGCAGATAGCATGCACATACACTTGGCTGTAGAACGTATCCGCACCGCCAGCCGCACGGATCATCCGATAGAAGAAGTCGCTGCTGGGTTCGTGGGTGCGCAGGCCGTTCACGGGGATCAACAGGTCGCTTTCGCAGCGCTTGGTATCGGTGAAGCTCAGTCCCGTGCTTCCGGCGCCAAGCCTGCCCGGGTTGATACCCAGCATGAGCACCCGCTGTTGGTCGTCGCTGAAGAAGGTGCGGTGGAAGGTGGTGACGATGCGTCTTACATCATCGGCGTATGGTCCGTTGAAGGGGTCGAGCACACCAACGCCTTTCGGCAGCTCTACGCGATCCAGCGAGAAAGAGAGCACATGTTCAAGTAGGCGATCGGCGAGCATGCGCAGGTGGTCATTTTGGTGCTCTCCGGTAGATCGCTATGCCGATCAGGGCGAAGATCACGTTCGGCAGCCACACCGCTAGGAAGGGGTCCATGCCGGCGTTGCTCGCGGCCACGGTGGTCAGCTTCATGGCAAAGATGTACATCAACACCAAACCAACACCTGCGGCAAGGTGCAAACCGGTGCCACCCCGGACTTTCCGACTGGCAATGCTCACACCCATCAGCGTGAAGACATAGGTGGCGAACGGGTAGGAGGTGCGTTGGTGTTTCTCGATCAAGTAGGGCACGATGTTGTCATCGCCCTGTGATCGTTTCGAGGCGATGTAGGCGTTCAGCTCACTATCGCTCATGGCCATGCTCGTTTCCCAACGTTGGCCCATATCCGCCGGGCGTAGACTGATGGCCGTATCCAATTCCGCGCCGCGCCGGATACGTTCGCTGGTGCCGTCCATGTCGCGCACCATGTAATCGAATAAACGCCACGTGGCCTTCAGGCTGTCGAATTCCGCGCGATCGCAATTGAGCTTGCTGGTGAGCACGCCGTTCTCCCATTGCTCCAGGCTGAAACGGAAGCCTTTCTGGTGCTCGGCGTTCCACGATTCGAAGTAGGCGATGGTGCCCGGTGCGATCTCGCGGTGGATGTGTTTCTGGTCCACGTGGTAGGCCACCCGGATATGCTCTTCTTCGAAGGCCAGGCGCACCTTGTTGGCAGCGGGCAGCACGGTGTGGTTAACGAAGAGCGACATGCCCGCGAGCACCGTTGCCGCCACCACATAGGGCCACATGATGCGCGGAAAGCTTACCCCGCTGCTGAGCATGGCGATGATCTCCGTTCGGTGAGCCAGGCGACTGGTGAAGAGCAACACCGCGATGAAGGTGAGCAGCCCGCTGAACAGGTTGCTGTAGTAGATCACGAAGTTGACATAGAACTCAACCACGATCTCCTGGAATCCCGCGGACATCTTGGCGAAGTCTTCGGTCTTTTCGCTGATGTCGAACACCACGGCGATCAGCATGATCACCACCAATATGAAGAAGAAGGTGCCCAGGAACTGCCGGATGATATAGCGGTCCAGGGTGGTGAACATGGGTGCTAAGTTCGGTTATCCGGGGTGGTGGAGGGTCAAGGCTCAAGACTCAATTCTCAAGACTCAATTCTCAAGACTCAAGTCTCAAGACTCAAGTCTAAAGGCTCAAGTCTCAATTCTCAAGTGGCAAGACATAAGACTCAAGGGTCATTGTTCAGGCTGCGGGCCGCAAGTCGATCGATCGGATCATGCTTGGTGTGCGCGTTGGGACCTGGATGTCAAAGTCTCGTCTTCAACTTCGGCAGTAGTGCGTTCTTCCACGTGGAGAAGGTGCCATCGAGGATCCGCATGCGTGCCTCCTTCATCAACGCCAAATAGAACCCCAAGTTGTGCAGACTGGCGATCTGCTGCCCCAGCATTTCATTGCTCTGGAACAAGTGGCGAACGAAGGCGCGTGAGTAGGCGGTGTCCACCCAGCAATGCGCGCCGGGGTCGAGGGAAGAGTGATCATCCGCCCACTGGCGGTTCTTGATGTTCACCACACCTTCACGAGTGAAGAGCATACCGTTGCGACCATTCCGTGTGGGCATGACACAATCGAACATATCCACCCCACGTGCCATGTTCTCCAGCAGGTTCCACGGTGTGCCTACGCCCATGAGGTAGCGGGGCCGGTCTTTGGGCAGGATGTCGCAACAGAGTTCGGCCATAGCGTACATTTCCTCCTCGGGTTCGCCCACGCTCAAGCCACCAATGGCGTTGCCTACGGCGCCTTTCTGCGCGATGTACTCGCTGCTGCGCTTGCGCAGTTCGGCGAAGGTGCTGCCCTGCACGATGGGGAATAGTGCCTGTTGGTGGCCATACTTCGGCTCTGTGCTGTCGAAACGTGCAATGCATCGGTCCAGCCAGCGGTGCGTCATGTGCATGCTCTTTTCTGCATAGGCCAGTTCGCAGGGCCAAGGTGTGCATTCATCAAAAGCCATGCAGATATCCGCCCCGATGGTGCGCTGCGTGTCCATGACGCTTTCGGGTGTGAAGAGGTGCTTGCTGCCATCGATGTGGCTGCTGAAGCGCACCCCTTCTTCGGTTATCTTGCGGATGTCGCTGAGCGAATGCACTTGGAACCCACCGCTATCGGTAAGGATAGGCCGGTCCCAGCCATTGAATCGGTGCAACCCTCCGGCATGTTCCAGCACTTCCATACCGGGCCTCAGGTAGAGGTGGTAGGTGTTGCTGAGCATGATCGGGGCATCCAGGTCGTTGCGGAGCTCGCGAGGGTGAACGGCTTTAACGGCACCAAGGGTTCCCACGGGCATGAAGACCGGAGTGGGGATATCGCCATGGTCGGTATGGAGCACGCCCGCGCGGGCATTGGAAGCGGGGTCGTTCGCGAGGAGGTCGAAGTGCATGGTTCTTGAAGGGGGCGCGAAAGTACCACCGGAGGCGGTGGTGGTTGCCGGGCGGGTCCGGCCATGTCCCTGTGAGCATCATTCCCTGAACGTCCGTTCTGTCGGCCTTTCTTCCCATTCTGTCGTGTAGACCCTGTACAAGGCATTGGCCCACATGGTACTTTCACCCAGAAACACCAAAGCCATGCGCTTCACACGGGTACTGTTCCGGCTGCTGCTGTTGCTTTTCATTCTCCAAGGGCCGCTTTTACTGGTATCCTGCCAGCACGACCCACCGGCAGCACCGGGGAACAATGGGAATGACGACGACGATGATGATGACGACGATGATGACTAGCGGACCGGCTTCCGCTACTTTTGCCCCACGTTTGCTCCGAACGAGTCAGACTCTCCTGGCGCACGAACCCTGGTATATGCCGGGGTTCGTTGTTTTCTGGACGGAAGTAAGGAAGGTCTTGGATTTCGATGATCTCGCAGGTGGAAAGGAATGCTGTGAAATGACGAGCTGGTATGTTCAGCAGTGCGCAAGTCCAATATTCGTGCAACAAAGAACCATGATGATGAAGTCAAGAATGACCTTGTTGATCGGATTTATCATACTGTCTGCGGCGTGCAAGAAGGATGAAGGCGATGCCGAACCAGCACCTACCAACCCACCCACACCAAGCAATTCTCAAGGCCAGTTCAGGACCACGCGGGAATGGTTGGACTTTGGAGGCGGACCAAGCTACACGGAAAGCGCATTTGCGTTGTTCCAAGATGCCGCTGGTGCCAATTTAGCGGTGGATAGTGTCAGGCTCGGTGGGCTTAGGCTGCAAACCATTGGGCCGGGTCGCTATGTGGCCACCTCGTTCAATGGATTGGACCTTGGCACTGAGAGCGTCGTGTGGTCGGTATACCTCGCTGCGGCAGGCGTGCAGTTCGAAGAGGATCTTACCTCACTTCCGTATCCAACGATCGGAGAAATGACCAGTGGGGCATCGGTGTCCACCGGTAATTCCTACACGTTGAGCGTTGCAGAGGCCAGTGGCGCCGATTCGGTGATCTTCACCTTGGGAAGCCTACGGCATAGTCATCCAGGGAACACGGTGAGCACAACGTTCACCGCCGCCGAGATCAGCTCGTTAGCCCCCGAAGAATATGTAGGGCAGGTCTTGGCACTCAAGCGTCGGACAGCGACCCTGGATAACATATCCTGCCAATTTGCGAAGCAGGTATCGCGATCAAGGTTGGTCTTGGTGGGGCCCTAGTTCTGGCGTACAGACCATTTTGTGCTGTGTTCCCGTTCTCAGTTGGGAACGGCAGAATAGCCAAGCGTTCCACGGGCGCTGACCCAAGGTATGGCTGGTTGGCCGTATCCGGTCGCGTTGGATCTTTGTACCGTGCCTACCGCCCACACCGGGTA
>JAEYWT010000298.1 GCA_023428865.1 Bacteroidota bacterium
ATTGCCCAGGTCGTACACCACCCGTGGATCATGGCTGGCCGT
Source organism: Bacteroidota bacterium (assembly GCA_023428865.1). GTDB lineage: Bacteria > Bacteroidota > Bacteroidia > Flavobacteriales_F > PHOS-HE28 > PHOS-HE28. Next base: position 43 of record JAEYWT010000298.1, read on the forward strand.
TGCGTAGATCGCTGCCGCATCGCTGTAGCGCGTTTCCTTATAGGGTGTTGCACCGGCGTACAAGGCATGTTCTGCGGCACGTTCATCTGCATTACCACAGGCGGTAAGCAGACCGAACAGGGCTATGTGGATCCAGCGTTTCATAGCTTGAAGGAAGACCATTCTTCGCGCAGATGGCGCCGTTCACCCAATGCCAGACCGAGTGCGACCATGAGGATACCGATACCGAGCGGATACTGGAACTGGTCTTCGTGGGCCGTGTACATGTAACTGCCTTTTTCCGACGTGTTCAATGCGCGTAGATCGGCCACCAGTTGCTCCATTCCGCTCGACGTGGAGGTGGCGCGCACATACAGACCTTTCCCTTCGGCCGCGATACGCTCCAGCATGGTTTCGTTCAAGCGGCTTACCACCGTGTTGCCTTGCTGGTCTTTGCGGAAACCGGTGATCTGACCGTTGCGCTTGGCCGGAATGGGGCCGCCTTCGGGTGTGCCCATGCCGATGGTGTGTACTACGATGCCCGCCTCCGCAGCTTTGCGTGCGGCACCTTCGGCATCATCTTCGTGGTTCTCTCCATCGGTGATCACGATGATCGCTTTACTGCCTGGTGACTCCACGTCGAAACTTTGGCGTGCCATATCGATGGCCGCACCGATGGCGGTCCCTTGCGTGCCCACGGAGTTCGTGTTCACCGCGTTCAGGAAGAGTTTCGCTGCGGAGCGGTCGGCGGTTATGGGCAGTTGAACGAAGGCTTCACCGGCGAAGACCACGATGCCCAACCGATCGCCACGCAACTTGTCGATCAGTTGCGACATGGCGCGGCGTGCGGCTTCCATACGACTAGGCCGCAGGTCTTCGCACTCCATGCTGTTGCTCACATCAATGGCAACGACCAGATCGATGCCCTCCGATCTTACCTCGGAGAGTTTGGTGCCGAATTGCGGGCCGGTGAGGGCGATCACGATGAACGAAAGTCCGAAGCGCAGCAATAGGAAACGCAACAGTACGCGCAGGTTCGAATTGCCTGGCACCATGCGCTGTAGTGTGCGTGTTCCAGCGAAGCGTAGGAGCACGCGATTTCGCCAGGCCAGGTCGAAGAGGAAGATGAGCGTGAGCAACGGACCGAGCAATAGGCCATAGGCCATCACCGGTCGTTCCAATCGGAAGCCAGGCACCTCCGTGTCCAGCAGCCACCAGCTGCCAACGAAGAGCACAGCGCTAAGCACCTCCAGGATCAGGACGATACCTGCGGTGGCGGCCCAGTGATATGTGCCCGGTGTCCTCATGTCATACTCCGCAGCAAGGTGCGGTCAAGGAAGAGGCCAATGAACAGACAAAGCCCACCGAGCAGCGCGAAGGGTTGGTACTCTTCGTGTTTCGATCGGTGTTCGGTCACTTTCACCCGTGTCTTCTCCAGTCGGTCGATCTCGCCGTAGATCTCGCCCAACTTCTTTTCATCCGTAGCGCGGAAGTATTTGCCACCAGTGCGGTCGGCGATGCTGGTCAACGTGGCTTCGTCGATCTCCACATCCACATAGTCATAGCGGTATTGGCCCGTAGCGTACTGCATCACCGGGAACAAGGCCTTGCCCCGCGTGCCTACGCCGATGGTGTACACGCGCACGCCGAGCTGTTCTGCGATCATGGCGGCGTCGTTGGGTTGAACGGTGCCTGCATTACTCACCCCATCGGTCAACAGGATCACCACTTTGCTCTTAGCTTCACTTTCGCGCAAGCGGTTCAGCGCGGTGGCCAGACCACTACCTACGGCCGTGCCACCTTGGATCAACCCGGGATGGGCATCGGCGAAGAGTTCTTTCAACACGCGATGGTCCGTGGTGATGGGACATTGGGTGAATGCTTCCCCTTCGTACACCACCAACCCGATGCGGTCATTGGGTCTGCCGTCGATGAAGTCCATGGCCACACGCTTGGAGGCTTCAAGTCGATCGGGCTTCAGGTCTTTCGCAAGCATGCTGGTGGAAACGTCCAAGGCGATAACGATATCGATCCCTTCACGTTCCACGTTCTGCCAATTGTCTTCGCTCTGTGGCCGTGCCAGCGCGATGATGAGCGTTCCGAGGCCGAGCACACCGGCAGCGAAGGGTAATGGGCGGAACATGGCGACCACATCCACGGGGCCATTCACCAAGGCGTATAAGGTGCTCAAACGCGCCATGGACCGGCGGCGGATGGTACGCGCCAAGTAGAAGAGCAGGATAGGGACCAAGGCGACGAGCGTCCAAAGGACCCAGGGACTGGCCAATTCAAAACGCTTCAGTGCATACCACATCACCAGCGCGATGCCCACTAATGCGAGCGCACACCAGACCATGGCCAGGATAAGATCCCTGTTCCTACGCATGGGTAGTTGGTGTTTCGACCGGTGCGGTCTCGTTCACGAAACGGATGGCAGCGGCCATCATCTGCTCGTTCTCCTGCGGAGAGGGAAGAGCTTTGGCGAACTTCACCATGTCCGCCAGGCGCAGCATGTTCTCTAGTTGAGCGCGGTGGTCAGTGCTTAGAGGGCTAACCCGTAATTCCTTCAACAGTACAT
>JAEYWT010000383.1 GCA_023428865.1 Bacteroidota bacterium
CTATCGCCCACCACCACATACGGTGTGCCGGTGCTCATGAACATAAGAGCATTGGATGCCGCTGAAATGGTGTGCGTGCCCAGCCCGAGCGTATCGAGTTGAAGACTGAAAGTGTTGCCCAACAGACCTACGCCCGTAATGGAAGCACTGCTACCATCGGTAACAGCCATTATGCTGGCATCGGCGCAGAAACCGGAACCATCCACCTCGGCTTGCACCCGTGCGCCATCGCTTCCGCAAGTGCTTGGCACCAGACCAATTTCTTCCGCAACTTCTTTCCCTGCTTTTACGCAAGCGGCGAGGCTTACAACGGCAGTTGCCGTGATGATCAAACTGAGCTGACGCATGGTGGTTGGTTCTTCCGCCTTTCTACGCAAGCCGCTCGGCCAAGGATACGATCAGCCTTAAGGGCCACGCCAGTCTGTAAAAAGGAAGGGCCGCCCAACGGACAGCCCCTCCTAGGAATTCGATGCGCGTTACTGGATCACCAAGCGAGCGACCTTGCGTCCGTTCTCACCACGTATCGCAACGGTGTAGTCGCCTGCAGCGAGGTCGCTGAGATCAACCACGGCCTGGCCTTGTGCAACACGGTCCAAATTGGTGGTGAACACCAAACGACCGGCCACGTCCAACACTTCCAAGCGTGTAGCGCTACCAGCACTTTCGAGGCTAATGGTCACCACACCATTGGTCGGGTTCGGCCAAATGTTCAACTGGTCAGGTGTAGCGCTATTAACGGTAAGCGAAGTTGGCCCCACCAGTACATCCACTTGCGTTCGCGGCCCTTCGCAGGTCACGCTTGGGCGAGCTACTTCAAGGTCATAGAAGAAGTAGTAGTAGGCCGTGGCATTCTGGCCCGAAGCCGAACTGCTCGTCATACTACCCAGCTCGCCTAGTGCGTATGGATAACTCGGGTTACTTCCCAAGCCATCGCGCCACAAGCCAGGGTTGCCTCCTACGCAGCGCAGACCATAAGGCCCGCCAGCTGGCACCATGAAATTGACCTCTACACGGCTTTCCCCTTGTGGGATGTTGAAGGTTCCGGTAGCGATGGTGGAGCCATTGGACTGGTTCACGACCGCGATGGTGCGGTTGCCAGCACTGTTCGCATACACCTTCACACTTCGAATGATCATATCCTCGAAGGCGGAGAAGATCTGGTAGTTATCGGAGTTCGTGTGGTAGATGCCGTTCGTCGAATTGTTCGTGCGACCGCCGAAGAACTCCTCACCACCATGGGTAATGCTTGCAGAAGCCCAATAGGCGGTATTCGTGTTCAGCACCGGGGTGGTGTAGGTGTTGCCGGAACCGATCGCTGTGCCACCTGCGGAGGTAGAATACCACTGGATGTTCTCACCAACAGCCTCTAGCGTAGCGGCCGTATTGATCGGAATGGTCACATCATCTGCGATCGGGGCATCTGGTGCGTCGCGCAATGCGATCATGACAGGAGCGCTGGTGAACGAACCACAAACACCTTGGATCGTGACCGCGTACTCCCCGGAACTGGTCACATTCACCGTTTGAGTGCTACCCGCACCGTTGTTCCACGCATAGCCAGCGGCAGAAGATGAGGTCAACTGTACCACTTGGCCCTCGCAGCCTCGTGGGTCGCCTGAAACGGTCACGCTCGGGGTCTCATCCGGACTCTGGGCTACGAAAATGCTGGCGGTGCCCGTGCATCCCTCGCCATCATCGATGGTGACCGAATAGTTGCCGGCTTCCGTTACACTGACCTCTTGGGTGCTGGCACCAGTGCTCCAGATATACTCGAAACCCGCGTTGGCAGTGAGAGTGAGCGCATCGCCATTGCCACATACGATCGGCGCAGAGGTGGTCGAAATGCTGGCGATCGGACTGATACAGGTGTTCTCGATCACGGTCACCGTTTGGTCCACGGCCAAGTCATTGAAGGTCTCCACAAGGCCACTCGGCCAGCGGATGGTCATCGTGGGAATGGTGGTGTGTTCACCAAGGCCAAAGCTGCAAGCGAAGGTGGTCACCATGCCGTAGCTCTCCCCGGCTTTCACCTCGCGGACCTGCGTGCCCCATGGACCGGTGATACGCACTTGGGCGCCCACCGCATCGCGGTTGCTGATGGTACCTTGAAGACGCACGGTGAACCAGTGGTTCTCGTTGCCATTGTTCAACCACAGACGATCGGGTTGGCCCGGATCCACATTGATGTAACTCGTTCCATAGTTGGCGAACACGTCCTGGAAACCATCGTTGTTGAGGTCGCCCGTAGCGAAACTGTGCATGTCACGACCAGCTGGGAAAAGACCGATCATGCGCGTGAACGTACCGTCGCCGTTGCCTTTGAAAAAGTACTCGTTTCCACCAGCGATCAGTACATCGAGGTAGCCGTCGTTATCGAAGTCCACGAATTTGCTCTGAAGGAAGAAGCCATTGAATTCCATGCCGCAACCAGCCGTTACATCCACGAAGGTGTTGTTCACGTTCTCGAACAGCTGGATGGTGGCATCGTGGTTCGTGGCCACCATGTCCAGATCACCATCGTTGTCGTAGTCGCCAAAGTCGGCGGTCCAGGTCTGGTTGCGGATCTGCAAGCCATAATTCGCCGCCAGATCGGTGTAGACGTTGGAGCCGTTGTTCACGAACATGCGGTTCCAGCGCCGTGGATCGTCCGGACTGTTCACACCCTGGCGGCATTTGGCGATGTACAGGTCCAGGTCGCCATCGCTATCGAAATCGGTGAAGCAGCTTCCATAATTGCCGCTCATGTCCGAACTCGGGTTCGTGATCCAACTGATGTAGTTGCTGTTCTCGATCAGGTCACCGTTGGCATTGGCGAACCAGAGCTTGTTGGGCCCCACGTCATTACAAGCGAACACATCCAATCGACCGTTGTTGTCGATGTCGCCAATGCTCATGGCTTGTTGGAAAATGGTGGAACCGGGCAACTCTTCCAAGGTTGAACTACCAGGTGAAGCGATCCGCACATAGTGCGTACCGTCGGAGTTGCCCCCGCTCACCATGTCCTTGTGTCCGTTGTTGTCCATATCGGCAATGGCCCAACCCCATTGACCCGCATTGCTTACGTTACCATAGTTCACCATGGTGAATGTTCCATCTGGATTCTGGTAATCCACCTGGAACGTGCGGGAGTTGTGCAGGATGGCCATGTCGTCCAGGCCATCGCCGTTCATGTCCACCACACCCATGCAACCAC
>JAEYWT010000394.1 GCA_023428865.1 Bacteroidota bacterium
CGTCAGCACAGCGTCGACGGATCTGGAACTCGAAGGTGGCACAGCCTCCAAGTGCGTTCACGGGTGCTTGGCTACCAGAAAGGCCACTAAGTGTATTCCAAGATGTGGTGCCTACTCCACGGTAGCGAAGGTCGAAGGACTGATCCGCAGCTCCGCTCCATTGCGCGAGGATCGCAGTGGGCGACGTGCTCGTGATCGTGAGGCCGGAAACGCCGGCACAGTAACTGCCGCAATCCGCCATCACCAGCTGCATGCTGTTGTTGGCATTGATGCGACAACCAGTTACGGTTTGGCCCACCAGGTTGCCACCCACATCCACGCCGCTGAAGAGCTTCTCGCGTACGTACAACGCAGCACCTTCTGGATCGCTGGCCACAAGCCCCATCAGTTCCGGACAAGGTGCGCTGTACAACAAGGCGATCACACCGGCTGTCAATGGCCCGGCAAAGCTGGTGCCGCTCGTGCTGCCGAAACCCGTACTGCCCGATGTGGTTCCACTGGTGGTGTATACGTTCTCACCCGGTGCCCCAACGTCGATGGTGGTAGCACCATAACCACTGAAGGTGCGCACATCATTACTGTTCGTGGCTGTTACGCTCACCATGAAGGGACTGGAACAAGCTGTGGGCATATCCCCCACCACATCCACATTCACCGCGCTGTTGGACGTGGAGCCACAGTTGAGGATGCCCGCGGCGCCGAGCGTATCGTACATGGCGCACCACAGTGGATAGCTCGCTGGGTTGCCGTTGTCGATGCCCCAGCTGGAATTGGTGGCCACCACGAAGGCGCCCTGGGTGCCCCCGCTCCGGTTGTAGCGGCGACGCATCACCAAAGGATAGGTGTAGCTCGCGATCACGTTCGCTTGTGTGAGACTACCGACCGTGACCGGCATGATCTTCACATTCCAGTTGGCACCTACACCACCAGAACCGTTGTTGCCTTTGGCACCGATCATGCCCGCTACCTGTGTGCCGTGGCTTCCGCTGTACGCAGCGTCATTGCCACCCGCCGGATTCCATCCGCGATGGTCATCCACATAACCGTTGCCATCATCGTCTATGCCATTCCCGGGTATCTCTGCGTGATTGAGCCAACGGTTCCCCACCAGATCCGCATGCAACATGTTCGCGCCCTCGACCACACACACCACGATGGAATCGCCGGTCGCGGTGCGCCCACCGGTGGTGACATCCCACGCTTGCGGGGTCTGGATCTTCGCATGGTGCCATTGTTGTGCGATACCGGGATCGTTCGGCAAAGCGCGGTAGGTCACAGGCACATCGTTCTGCGCCATCATCACCATGGGGTGTTTCTTCACCGCGTCGAGCATGCGCTCCTAGCGCACCGTTCCGGGGGTGAATTTCAATAGCCAGATGCGCATAGGGGCACTGACCTCCTGGGCAGCGAATAGACCGGTGGCTACGCCATCGATCTCCTTCAGGTCGCCCGCGATATCGTCTGCGCGGCCGTTCGGTGTCAGCATCAGGAGGATGTCGCCCGGAATAGGCTCGGGGCTGCGCTGGGCGAAGACAAAGATTGGAAGGAGCGTGAAGAGGAGCAGGAAAGGTCGGCTGGTTCGCATGCGTTCTGGTCTCGAAAAAGTGGTGCAAGCTACCGGGTTGGTCGGAGGCAACAGTTCACGAAGGACCATTGGCCCAAGTGGATCGCCCTATCCACTGAAAGTCTCGACAAGCGCGTATCCACCGAAGATGTATCCAGCTTCCACACAACGCAGCCCACCGCTCTGGTTCCTTGGCCCCATCTTTGCCGTGACCGAAACACCATGCCCAAGATCCTCATCATCGACGACGAAAAGGCTATCCGCAATGCCCTACGCGATATCCTCGAACACGAAAAACACACCGTGGACGAAGCGGAAGATGGCGCTGCAGCCTTGGAAAAGGCGAAGAAAGGCGGCTATGATGTGATCCTGTGCGACATCAAGATGCCCAAGATGGATGGGCTGGAGTTCCTCCAGAAACTGATGGCGCACGACGATGATGTGCCGGTGATCATGATCAGTGGGCACGGCACCATCGACACCGCTGTGGAAGCCCTTAAAAAAGGCGCCTTCGACTTCATCGAAAAACCGCCCAACATCAGCCGCATCCTGGTTAGCGTGCGCAATGCGCTGGACCGTAAGGACCTGGTGCAGGAGACCAAGGTATTGCGCACGAAAGTGGGCAAGGCGAAAGGCAATGGTGTGCAGATGGTGGGCGAAAGCAAGGCCCTACAGACCATCCGCGAGATGATCGACAAGGTGGCGCCGAGCGATGCGCGCGTGTTGATAACCGGCGGTAATGGCGCTGGAAAAGAAGGCGTGGCCCGCATGATCCACCAGAAGAGCAACCGAGCGAACAACGCGTACATCGAAGTGAACTGCGCAGCCATCCCCGGCGAATTGATCGAGAGCGAACTCTTCGGCCACATGAAAGGCAGCTTCACCAGTGCGATCAAGGACCGCAAAGGGAAATTCGAGCTGGCCGACGGTGGCACGCTATTCTTGGACGAGATCGGTGACATGGCCTTGGCCGCGCAGGCGAAGGTCCTACGCGCCTTGCAGGAAGGGCGCATCACACCGGTAGGCGGAGACAAGGACGTGCAAGTGAACGTACGCGTGATCGCTGCTACCAACAAAGACCTGCGCAAGGAGATCGAGCGGGGCAACTTCCGCGAAGACCTTTACCATCGCCTAAGCGTGATCCCGATCCATGTGCCCAGCCTGAGCGAGCGGTTGGAAGACATCCCACTACTCGCCGATCACTTCATCCAACAGGTGTGCAGCGAACAGGGCATCGCGGCGAAGACCATTGCAGACAAAGCCATCAAGGAGCTCCAGAAACTGCCGTGGACGGGAAACGTGCGCGAACTCCGGAACGTGATCGAGCGTTTGGTGATCCTCAGTGGCAAGGAGATCTCGGAGAGCGACGTGAAGACCTATGCGGTACCCCGTAGCTTATAACCAGTCTTCAATCTACTGTATTTCAGCGCATTACGAACACACTGATACGACCGATCCGGGTCGTTGACGTTTTCAACCCCGGGGCGGTTGGATCTCGGGTACCAAGCCCGTTCCAGGCAGCGTTACAAAGGCAACCTTCGTCCTCTGGATACGTCTTCCGAAAGGAACCACTGCGGAAGGAGAAGTCCGAAACCGTAAAAACCTGCTGTCATGAATTGGCTTTCTGATCTACACGCTTCGCTCTACGCCCAAATGGGCAGTGCGCTGTATTATGCCATCGGGTTCATCACCATCATTGCCTTGCTGGCCCAATGGCGCTTGTACGAGAAGTGCCGTCTCCCTGGCATGGCCGCTTTCGTTCCCGGTTGGAACCTGGTGGTCTTCCTGCGGATCGTTGGGCGCCCAGCCTGGCAGGCGTGGCTGTTCCTGATCCCGATCTACGGTCAGTTGTATTTCCTGCCCAAGGTGTGGATCGAAGTGCTGAAGTGCTTCGGCAAGACTAGCATATTGGACTACATCCTCGTCTTCGTGCTCAACGGCTTGTACATCCTCAACCTCGCCATGGATGATGATGCACAATACCTCGGCCCGCTCTACGGACAACAAGAGCTTCCGAAACCGACCAAATTGACCCCAAGGCCCATGATGGCCTGACGACTTCCGAGTACCCGCTCTCCCAAGATCATTCCGTAAGGCCCTGGCGTAAGCTGGGGCTTTTGCGTTGGCGGGTGTCCGTAGCAGCGATCCAAGCACTTTGCGCTATTGCAATTTTGTTGCATTAACGCGTTTTGTGTAATCTTGCCCACTATGACCCAGCTAACCATGACGACCAAGCAACTCTTCGACGCGATCATCATCGGAGGCAGCTATAGCGGAATGAGCGCCGCACTTGCCTTGGGTCGCGCTCGCCGAAGCGCGCTGATCATCGATGCGAACGAACCGTGCAACGCCCGTGTGCCGCACGCGCACAACTTGCTCACCCATGATGGAGAGCCGCCACATGTGCTGCGCGCCAAGGCCCGTGTCGAAGTGGCCAACTACCCTACTGTCCACGTCCACGATGGCCGTGCCACTGGTATGCGTGGATCGAATGGCGCATTCATCGTGCTGACCCATGATGGTCAAGAGCACCAAGGTCGGAAGTTGGTCCTTGCACTGGGCGTGCGTGATGAGTTGCCCGCTATCATTGGCTTGGCCGATTGCTGGGGGATATCAGCCGCAGCGTGCCCCTTCTGCCATGGGTATGAAGTGCGCGACAAGCGTATCGCCATCATCGGCAACTCCACCGAGACCATCGACTATGCGCATCTGATCCACAACTGGAGCGATGATCTTACGGTGCTCACCAACGGACCAAGCTTGTTGGACGAAACGAAGTTGAACACCCTCGGATCGAAAGGCATCAAGCTCGTACACGAGGAGATCACCGAAGTATTGCACGACAACGGCCATGTGAAAGCCGTGGTGTTCGCCGATGGCCGATCGCAAGATGTTGACACCCTCTTTCTTCGATCACGCACCAGCCTCCCTGGTGAATTGACCACTCACCTAGCGGTTGAACGCTCGGAGGTGGACCTGATCAAGGTGGACTTCATGCAACGCACGAGCGTACCCGGAGTATACGCTTGTGGCGACTGCACTACACCGATGCGTTCCTTGAGCACGGCCATAGCCAGTGGTACCATGGCCGGCGCAAGCATCGTACACGAGTTGATACACGCCTGAAACCACGACGGCATCCCCGACCAACTCGATCACGCTAACAACTCCGCCGCTTTCTTCAACGCTTCGGCCATGCCGCCGGGTTCTTTGCCGCCGGCCGTTGCGAAATCGGGCTGGCCACCGCCGCCGCCCTTTATCAGTGGACCGATCTGCTTGATGATGTCAACCGCTTTGAGGCCGGTCGCTTCTAGCGCTTGCTTGCCTAAGGACACCGCCAGCAACGGTTTACCATCGTTCACAGCACCGGCTACCAATACAAGATCGCTGTGCTGCTCACGTAAAGCGAAGCCGAGGTCTTTCATGCCTTGGGCATCGAGATCGAGCTGTTCCACCAGCACCTTCACACCCTTGCTGTTGGTCGTGGCCTTGGTGGGGATGGAGGCGGCATAGCGCTTCACCTTTTCGCGGGCGGCCTTCTCCAGTTCCTTGGTAAGTACTGCAT
>JAEYWT010000002.1 GCA_023428865.1 Bacteroidota bacterium
GGATGGGAACGTGCAGATACTGTTAGAGACCGAAGCGGTCAACGCGATAGCGATCGACGGTGCGAACCGGAAATGGCTGGGTACACAAGGTAGCGGGGTGTATCTGCTATCTCGGGATGGCAGGGAACAATTGCAGCATTTCACGGTTGAGAATAGCCCGCTGCCCAGCAATACCATCGTGAGCATTGCTGTGGATGGGTCGACCGGAGAGGTGTTCATAGCCACCGACCGCGGCATCATGAGCTATCGGAGCGATGCTACAGAAGGTGCGAACGAGAGCGATTGCGCCATGGTGTTCCCCAACCCTGTGCGCGAAACGTACACAGGCCCCATTGCCATTACAGGTCTGGTGCGGGATAGTGAAGTGAAGATCACCGACGTGAGCGGCAACCTGGTCTATCGCACCCGCTCGTTGGGTGGCCAAGCCATTTGGGATGGTAACGATATGGCAGGCCGCCGTGCCGCTACGGGTGTGTACTTGGTCTTTGCGAGCGATGGATCCGGCTCCTTCAAGTGCAACACCAAGTTGCTTCTAGTGAAGTAGGTAGCAACGCGCGGCGCATCAACAACATGCTGCACACCACGCGTGCTGTCGTGCTCAAGACCATCAGGCATGGTGATAGTACGGTGGTGTTGAAGGCGTATACCGAAGCGCTAGGCCTGCGCTCGTATTTGGTGCGCATGGGAAAGAAGGGCGGTGTCTCACAAGCAGCACTTCAACCACTGAACCGAATAGAGCTTGTGGCACAAGGGTCGCCAGAGAAGGACTTGCTTGCGGTGCGCGAGCTGCGGGTGGATCGACCCTACCTTCAGATACCCTTCGATCCCGTGCGTGGCGCGCTGACGTTGTTCGTGCAAGAAGTGCTTTATCGCACCCTGCGTGGCGAGTCTGCGGATGCGGAACTTTTCGCCTTTCTGGAGGAGGTGCTCCAAGCCATGGACACGGCGCCCGATGTGCGCAACTTCCCACTGGTGTTCCTTGTGCGCTACAGCGAGCAGCTGGGGATCATGCCTTCACCACCTGAAGCGGGTGCCGATCACTTCGATCCCGCGGAAGGAGAGTTCGTTCTTGGGGCGGAGCGTTTCGGGCGTACCATGGGGCCGCCGCTCAGTCATCATTTGGCGGAACTACTCCCCTTGGGATTCGCCGACATGGATAGGCACTTGATCCCCGGCGCACATCGCCGCGAACTGCTGGATCACCTCCTGTTGTACTACCGCATGCATGTGGATGGGTTGAGCGAATTGCGGTCTCCTACCGTGCTGCACCAAGTGCTTGGGTAGGTGCTTGCGGTGCTACCTTGCGCACCCGGCATCATGCACCACCATTCCCTTCGTATCGCCTTAATGGGCATGCTCTTGGTAGGTTGCCAGAACGCCCCTTCACCTATGAACACCAGCTCGCCTACACCGCCCAAAGCGGTGAAGAAGCCATACGAGATCACCACACACGGTCACACGCGTTCCGATGGGTACCATTGGATGCGCTTGAGCGAAGAACAGCGCAATGCTGCAGAACCCGATGCCCATACCCAAGAGGTGATCGCTCATTTGCAGGCGGAGAACGCATACTGTGATGCGATGATGGCGCCTGTGCGTCAGTTGCGCGAAGATCTCTTCAAGGAATTACGCGGGCGGATCAAGGAAACAGACCTGAGCGTTCCATATCGCGAGAACGGCTACTGGTATCATACACGCTTCGAGGAGGGCAAGGAGTATGGTATCCATGTGCGGCGGAAGGATGGCGCAGGTGAACCCGAAGTGGATCTGCTGGATGAGAACGAGCTGGCGAAGGGCACTACCTATTACGACCTGGGCGACTTCGAGATAAGTCCGGGGAACGGGATCGTCTGTTACAGTGAGGATCGCATCGGACGCCGCCAATACGAGCTGCGCTTCCGCGATATCAGTACCGGTAAGGACCTGCCCGATGTGATCACCAATACGGGCGGCGGTTGTGCGTGGGCTGATGATGGCACGGTCTTCTACCCACGGAAGGATGAGACCTTGCGTACCAACCGCATCTATCGCCACAAGTTGGGTACGCCTGAGGCAGAAGACGTGCTCGTGTTCGAAGAGAAGGATGCGGCGTTCAGCTGCGACGTGTACCGCAGTCGCAGTGATCGGTTCGTGATGATCACCACCGAGAGCACCACCAGCAGCGAGCACCGCATGTTGCCGGTTTCCGAACCCAACGGAGTGTTCAAGACCTTCCTTCCGCGCGAAGAGGATCATGAGAACACGGTGATCCATGTGCCGGGCACTCCGGGAAAATGGTACATCGTGACCAATTGGAAAGCGCTAAACTTCCGGTTGATGGAGTGCGCAGAAGGGGAGACCGCCGACAAGCGTAAGTGGAAGGAGGTGGTGCCACACCGCGCCGATGTGCTCTTGGAAGATGTGGATACGTTCAAAGACCACTTGGTGATCTCCGAACGGCGTGAGGGATTGACACATTTGGTGATCCGACGGCTGAGCGATGGTCGCGAACACGAGATCACGTTCAATGATCCAGCGTACGTGTGCTACACCGGTATCAATCCGGAGTGGGATTCGGACAAACTGCGCTATGCATATGGTTCGCTCACCACGCCGAACAGTGTGTACGAGCACGACCTGAACAGCGGTGCCGACACCTTGCTCAAACAACAAGAAGTGGTCGGTACGTTCGACCCGAAGGATTACACCAGTGAACGGCTATGGGTGCCCGCACGTGATGGAGTGAAGGTGCCAGTATCCTTGGTGTATCGCAAGGGCACCGCTCGTAATGCCACCGCGCCGTTGCTGCTCTACGGTTATGGAAGTTATGGGGTCAACATCGACCCCAACTTCAGCAGTTCGCGGCTTTCGTTGCTGGACCGCGGTTTCGTGTTCGCCATCGCCCATATCCGTGGCGGCGATGATCTGGGACGTGAGTGGTACGATACAGGCAAGATGGAGGACAAGATGAATACGTTCACCGACTTCATCGATTGTGCGGACTGGTTGGTGAAGGAGCAGTATGCTGATCCCAAGCGGCTGTATGCCTGGGGCGGCAGTGCTGGTGGTCTATTGATGGGTGCTGTGGTGAACATGCGACCCGAGCTATGGAACGGGGTCATCGCCGACGTGCCCTTCGTGGATGTGGTGACCACCATGCTCGATGAGAGCATACCGCTTACCACAGGCGAGTTCGAGGAGTGGGGCGACCCGAAAGAGAAGGAAGCCTATGATCGTATGTTGAGCTATTCGCCGTACGACAATGTCCGCGACCAAGCGTATCCGGCCATGCTGGTGGGTACCGGGTTCCATGATAGCCAGGTGCAGTACTGGGAACCTGCGAAGTGGGTACAGCGGTTACGTGAGCACCAACAAGGTGATGCACCGATCTTGCTACATGTGAACATGGAAGCTGGTCACGGTGGTGCAAGCGGCCGTTTCGAAACACTGAAAGAGGTGGCGCGCAACTACGCGTTTTTGTTGTGGCGCGCTGGCTTGGCGAAGTGATATACGACCGCTGCTAAGCGCATCGCAGCCGTTCCCTGAGCGGTAGTTCTCACCGTGCCAGGGAGCGCGATCTTTCGGTTGTTCCATGTACCTCCATGTTGATCAACATAGTGTAGGAGCACGACGGGCGGTTCCTCCTGGGCCACTCTTGAGCCGCTCCAGCTTGAGCACACTTGACTGTGGGATGAGGTTCCGTGGTTACGGGATCAAGTATGTGCTTTCTGGTGTTGAGCGCTACACGGTGAATGGACGCGAGTTCGCTGTGCAGGCGGGGCGCTACCTGTTGGTGAATTCTTCGTGTACGGGCAGTGTGCTGATCGATAGTGCGCGTGCGGTGGAAGGGTTGTGTGTAGAGCTTCCCGATACCCTGTTGAACGATGTGGCATCAGCACTTTGCGACCCGAATTCGCTTGATGGGCCAACGCGGGTATCATCCTTCGCTGTGGGCTGGGAGCCGCGGATGGAGGAAGGGTCTCTTACCCGGGTAGGCTTGTTGATGCGCACATTGTTGCAGGATCCCCTCAATCATAGTCACGATCCGCGAACGTTATCCAACACGTTCTACCACCGAATAGCGGAAGCGGCCGTTATGGATCAGCTGGCACATGCCGATGCGCTTGGTAGAGTGGGTGCAGTTCACACCAGCACACGAAAGGAGGTCCTGCGCCGCATCGAACGGGCGCGTTCCATGTTGCATGACCGGTACAACGAGGCATTAACGGTGGAAGAGCTTGCGCTGGAAGCCTCCATGAGTCCATACCATTTCTCGCGGGCGTTCCGATCGATCCACGGGAGATCGCCCTATCAATACCTGCAAGCGTTGCGGGTGGATCATGCCAGGGATCTATTGACCACCACCGACGTGTCGTTGGCGGAAGTAGCCGAAACGTGCGGGCTAGGTGATATCCATACGTTCAGTAAAAGCTTCAAACGGATGGTCGGTATCGCACCATCTACCTTCCGCGGGTCGAACGGTCGTGCGCTCTAGCTCGCCAGGCTCTCCACGTTGATGATCTCTTCGGGCAGCATGTCTATGACGCTGACCGGTTCATTCGGAACGTGCTGCAGTCTTTCGTAGTCGCGCACACTGGCGAAGAACAAGCGGTTCTCCTGTTCAAGGGCCGAACGCTCTTCGTGTGTCTGAACCTCCCAGATCACACCGAACACTTCCTTGCCATTGCGCAATTTGAAACGACAATGCTTGTGCGTATAGGGGCGGATGCGTGCGAGTTCCATGGCGCTGATCGACGATGAGTTCGTCATTATCGACAACGCAAAATAGGTGCTCTACGACATCGTGTCACCAGTGAAATATCAACAGTCGTTCTAAAGCGTGTGCGTTAGCGGTGTACGCGGTAAGCTGCGCAACTGGCATTCAGGTAGATGGGTAAATGCACCGTGATCGTGGAAAAACGGATCGCCGGAAAGAAGGAATAGCGAAAAGGGGATCAGCCCTCCTGCACGCCCACCTTGATCTTCCGTCCGGGCTGTAGACCGTCCTTCTCTAGTTCGGCGTTCAAACGGCGAAGATCGTCCACCGTTGTTCCGGGGTGCCGTTCGGCTATGTTGAACAACGTATCGCCGGGCTGTACTTCGTAGTAGATGTATTGCGCGGTGTTGTTCACCGGCTTGGTATCGGCTTGTGCGGTGACGGCTTTCGTTGTGCGGCCAACTTTCAACTTCTGCCCAGTCTGGATGGTGTTGCTGCGCAGGTTGTTCATCTTCTTCAGCTCGGTCACCGAAAGGCGATACTTGCTGGCGATAACACCCAACGATTCGCCTCTACGGACCGTGTGGATCTTTGGAATGGAGACGGTCTGTGTGTTGCTGGCAGCCGCGGTGGTTGCGGTAGCAGCGAGCGCTGGCGAGTTAACGACCGGGGCTTGGAAGAAGGCGTACTTCAAACTGTCCTCGTTGTTCACGAACACATTGGCCGCGCGTTTGGGCAGGTAGACCGTTACGGGTTGATCGATGTCCGGCACGACGCCCAGTTTGAAGGTCGGATTCAGGTCGAGCACTTCTTGTGTGCTTGCACCGGTGCGTTTGGCTACAGCAGAAAGATCGAGCGGATAGCACACCTGTAGCGTGTCAACCTGATGAGCACAGTAGAGCGGGATGGCGGGGTACAGGTTGTGTTCTGCGGCATGAGCGAATACGTAGTTGACGGCGATGAAGGCAGGCACGTATCCACGTGTTTCGCGGGGCAGGTGATCGTAGATCTGCCAGTAGTCCTTCGCGCCGCCGCTTCGCCGAATGGCCTTGTTCACATTACCGGGTCCGCAATTGTAGGCGGCAAGGGCCATTTCCCAGTTGTCGTAAAGACCGTAGAGGTACTTGAGGTACTTGCAAGCGGCTTCGGTGCTCAGGTATACATCGTGGCGTTCGTCCACATAGCTGGTTGCTTTAAGACCGAACATCTTGCCAGTGGGGAGCATGAACTGCCAGAGGCCGACGGCACCAGCCCGTGAGCGAGCCGAGGGATTGAGCGCGCTTTCGACCACGGCGAGGTACTTCAGCTCCAGCGGCATGTGGTGCTTGTCGAGGTACTCTTCGAACACTGGGAAATACAGATCGGCAAGGCCTAACATACGTGAGGTCATCTCCCGTTTCCGCACCGCATAGAGATCGATGAACGACTGAACGATCGGGTTGTATGTGAGGTTGAAGGGTGTATGCCCGTCCAGCACCTGCAGACGCGAGCGGTAGGCTTCGGCAGTCCACGCGGGGATATGGTCGGCGGGGAAGCCGTGGATGTTCAGCTTAGCGGTGTCGGCGTGGATCGGAGAGCTCTTCACCCATGGCAATGCGGCGAGCTCGTCCAGACGAGCGGCCACGGGGTCATCGGCCAGCACTACCGGAACGTGTTCTGGTTGTGCGCACAACTGACCGGTGGGAACAGCCAGTGAAAGTGGCAGGAGAGATGCCAGCAGAGCGGTGCGGAAAGCGGCGAACATGGGCTCCAAAGTATCCTTAATACGTTGGAACAACGGCTTTGTTATGTCCACAGCCACCTGTGAAAAGCTGGTGACTCTCAGTGGCATGAGTGACAACCGGCTGAAATACAGGCAGATAAGGAAGGTGATGAGGCCAGCTACGCTGTTGCGAACGGTTCGGCGGTGGCGTGGCACGCTTCGGGGGGACAAGCAACCCTGAAAAGCACCCCCAGCAAAATTATTGGGAGAAGGGGATGGGTGCAAGCGAAGAGTGATCAACAGAGGGTAGAGATCTCAACAGGGTTATGAACGGGGAAATACATGGTGTTTTTCCGAAAAGGGGAGTGTATTCGGGAAAATGGCCGGTTTGGGTTGAGGCAGATGAGTAGAACTGCGAACGCTGATGTAGGATAGGTGAAAGCCTTCGATGGAATCAACCTACTGAATAGCAGATAATTAGACCGGGCCTGGTGGCCTTGGTGCTCGGTCAGCAGCCGAAAAGGTGCTTGCTGGCGGCCAGGAGGCGGGCCTCGTCGAAGGGCTTCGCGGTAAGCTGGGTGCCGAAAGGAAGCCCGTTGCTGTGTGTGCCGGTGGGTAGGCTGATGGCGGGAACCCCTGCGAGGTTGGCCTGCACGGTAAAGATATCTTGAAGGTACATGGCCACCGGGTCGGTAATAGCGCCATGGCCAAAAGCGGTGCTGGGGCAGGTCGGACTCAGAATGATATCGTACTGCTCGAAGGTGGCCAGGGTGTGGTCGCGGATGATGCGGCGCACCCGCTGAGCCTGGGCGTAGTAGGCATCGTAATAACCGGCGCTAAGCACGAATGTGCCGAGGAGGATACGGCGCTTCACCTCGGGACCGAAGCCTTCGGTGCGACTGAGACGATAGGTCTCGTCAACGCCTTGTGCCTTGGTGCTACGGTGCCCAAAACGGACGCCATCGAAGCGGGCCAGGTTGCTGCTGGCTTCGGCAGTCGCAAGGATGTAATAGGTGGGCACCTGGTGGTCCAATAGCGGCACCGAAATGGGGTCCACTGTATGGCCTTCGGCTTTCAAGCGATCGATGTGCGCTTGCATGTGCGCCACCACTTCGGCATCCATTCCGGGGCGTTCCAAACCCTCGCGGTAGTAGGCGAAGCGGAGCTTACCCGGGTGCTCCAAGGTGATCGGTTGCACGGGCCGCTGGCTGGTGGTGCTATCCTTGGGGTCGTGGCCGGCCATCACTTGGAAAACCGCAGCGGCATCGTCCACGCTGTGAGCGAACGGGCCGATCTGATCGAAGCTGCTGGCGAAGGCGATGAGGCCATAACGACTGATACGACCGTAGGTGGGCTTGAGGCCTACGGTTCCGGTGAATGATGCTGGTTGGCGGATGCTTCCACCGGTATCACTTCCCAACGCCACGTGTGCCGTACCTGCTGCCACGGAAGCTGCGGCACCACCGCTGGAGCCGCCGGGTACCTTGGTGGGGTCAACGGGGTTGAGCACCTTGCCGAAGGCACTGTTCTCGTTGCTGCTGCCCATGGCGAACTCGTCGCAATTGGTGCGGCCGATGATGACCGCATCGGCGGCGAGCAGCCTTTCTACTGCGGTGGCGCTGTAGAGCGAGGTGAAGCCTTCGAGGATGCGCGAGCTGGCGCTGACCTTGTGGCCTTTGTAGCAGATGTTGTCCTTGATGCTTAGCACCATGCCCGCGAGCGCGCCGGCTTGGCCAGCCTTCATGCGGGCCTGCACGTGTGCGGCTTGTTCGCGAGCGCTCTCGTTGAAGAGTTCCAGGTAAGCGTTCAGCTCGCGTTGAGCATCGGCCGCACCGAGGGCGTGTTCAACAGTGGCTACGATGTCGCTGGAACGCGGCAGCAGGGCGCCTTCGGAAAGGGACTTGGAGGAACTCACGGCGGCGAAAGGCGGACTACTTGGCGTCGTCCTTCTTGTCTTCGCCTTTGCTGGCGTCCTTGAACTCCTTCATGCCCTGGCCCAGGCCGCGCATCAGTTCGGGGATCTTCTTGCCGCCGAACAGCAGCAAGAGGACCACGACGATCAGTACGACCTGCCAAGGACCAACAACGCCAAGCAGGATGGAAAGGGTGGGCAGAAACATGTCCGCGGGGGATTGTGGGCCAAAGGTAGCCTATCGGGGGCAGTGGATCAGTCGCGGAACAACCACGGCCCAGGATCGACCTTCACGAGGCCGTCTGCGGTGATCTTCCACAGTTCCACGTGTGCTATGGAACCGTTGTCATCGGTAAGCACGGTGCCTACGTTCTGTTTGGTGTCCACCTTTTGGCCTTTGGTGACCGAGACATCGCGCAAATTGCTGTACACGCTGCGGTAGATACCGTGGCTAATGATGACCGCCTTTCCGGCGCCAGGGATCACGATCACGCTGCTGACCTCACCGCGGAACAGCGCACGAACGGCGGCGTTCTTCTCGGTGGTGATGTCGATGCCGTTGTTCTCGATGGTGATGCCGGGCAGCACCGGGTGCGGCTGCTTGCCGAATCGGCTGGTGATGACACCCTTTTCCACGGGCCAAGGCAATTTGCCTTTGTTCTTCTCGAAATCGGTGTTGAGCTCTTTCGCCTCGGGTGTAAGGCTGAGGTCCAACTTGGCGGGCGCACCGGGTTTGGTGCCAGCGGCGGGTTTGGGCTTCAGCTCGGCTTCGATGGCTTTGCGAATAGCGGCATCCAGATCCCGGCGCTGTCTCTCTTGTTTCTTCTGTGTTTCGCGTAGGCGTCCTTCTTCCTTCTTCAGGTTGTTGAGCGCACTTTGTTGGCCGCTGCGGTCGTGGTTCAACTTCTGGCGCTCGGCCTGCTGTTCTGTCACGAGCTTCGTCTTCTCTTCGCGCTGCACCTGTAATCCAGCGAGCCGCTCATCGATGGTGGCGCGTGTTTCTTCGATCAATGCGGCTTGGCGTTTACGCTGTTCGGCGATCTGTGCCAGGTAGCGCGAGCGGCGGTAGGCCTGCTGGAAACTGTTGGCCGCGAAGAGGTAGCTCATGCGGTCGTAAGCGCTTCGGTTGCGGTAGGCGAACTGGAGCATGCGCGCATACTCTTCCTTCAGCTTCACCATATCCTGTTTCAGCGAGGACACCAGTTCCACATCTTCAGCGATGCGTTGATCCACTTTACGGAGCTCGCCGCTCATGGCATTGATGAGCTGTTCACGCGCGGCGATCTGGCTCTCCAGGAGCCGTAATTGTTCCTGTGTGACGCGCTGTTCCTTTCGGGCCTGATCGATCAAGGCCGTTGTGGTCTTGATCTGTTTGTCCAAAGCAGCGCGTTTCTTCTCGAGCTCTTTCTTGGTCTGTGCACTAAGGCCGATGGTGAACAGGGCGAGCACGAGCACCATGGCGCTGCGCAACAGTAGACCTGCGCGTTGCTGGAAGATGCTCATGGCATGGGGGTGAATTTTTCCGGTATACGGAAGCTCATCTGCAGCGGGCCTGCAAGTTCGATACGCGACAGCTCCAATTCACCACTGGCCTGGCGCACTCCATCGGTCAAGGTGATGCGGATGCGTGTTGGTAGGTGGTGGATATCGGCACCGCCACGTTCTTCATAACGCACATCGGCGGTCTGGTCGCGCATGAGGTCGGCGATCTGTACACGCGCGATGCGGTAGTCGTCGGGGTCTATCCAATAGCGGAGCACGATGGCTTCCTTCTCTTCGGCTTTGCGCAGGGTGCGTTCCAAGCGCTTCTCCTTCATGTCGCGGTCGCGGGCCAGGGTGTCGCCGGGGCTAATGTCCTCTGCGGCGCGGATGAATTTGCGCTTCTCCTTGCTGGTAAGCACGTACAGGCCGTCTTCGCGATCATTGCGGTATTTTTCGTTCGGGTCCAGGCCGATGGGTCTGCCGAGCAGGGCTTGCTGGAAGAGGTGGAGGCTGGGCTGTAAGCCGAACTTCGCCTTGGCTGAGGAGGTGTCGCCCACGAAGTATTGGTCGTGTACCTTATCCATCAGCTTGAGGGAGTCCGGTGTGAGCAGGATACGTGCGAGCTCGATGCCGAGCGCGGGTACCACGCTGATCCAGGCGGCACTGTCGCTAACGGAGCGGATCTGCGCCTTGAAGCTCTTGCGGCTATCGGGCAGGTTGATCTCCACACCGGCCTTGGCGGAATAGTACCGGAAGGTGTCGGCGTGTGCCGAGATGATGCGTTCGAGCAACTTCTCTGCAGAGCGCGGCGGAAGTTCGGGCCTAAGGATGGGGATCGGCTTGCGAGACTTGCATCCGGCGGCGAAGAGGAGCGCAACCAGCGCCAGCACTTTGCTCGTACCGTTCATTCCACCCGAATGCCTTCGTTGATCTTGCGATCGATCAGTTCACTTGCGCCACCCAGGCTCTTCGCCCTGCGCCATTGCTCCATGGCGGCGGTCTTATCGCCTAGCTCGAAGAGGATGTCGCCGTAATGCTCCACCACCACACCATCAGCATCGCCAGCGCTGAGGGCTTTTTCGATCCAGGTGCGCGCATCGGCATAACGGCCCAGGCGGAAGAGCACCCAAGCATAGGTGTCCATGTAGGTGGCCGATCCGGGGGTAAGCTCCAGGGAGCGTTTGCTCATGCGCTCGGCCTTTTCCAATTGTGCGTTGCGCACGCTGAGGTAGTAGGCGTAGTTGTTGAGCGTGCCGGAGTTGTCGGGCTCCAGTGCGAGGGCCTTGTCATACGCCTTGTCGGATTCGGTGTGGCGTGCAGCTTCATGGTAGGCATCGCCCAAACTGCTCCAGAACTGCGCCAGCATAGGTGGATTGTCCACCACGACATCACGCCCGGTGATCAAGGTCTCCACAGCTTGGTCGTGCTTGCCGAGCTGGGAGAGAGCGATGCCGTTGTACAGGTAGGGTTCCGGTACGGTGGGGAAGATGCTGATGGCTTCTTCGGCATCATTGTGCAGGGCTTCGTAGTCGCGCAGTTGCAGGTCGAGCTGGAGCAACTGCATGTGGATGGGGAAGCGCTCTTTCTCGGTGCGCAGCGCGATACGGAACTGATCGCGCGCTTCGCTGAACTTGCCATCGCGCAGCAGGAAGTCGCCGTGTATGGTGTGTGGTTTGCCGCTTTCGGGGTGTGCCTTCTCCAGGGCTTCGATGAGGGTGTAGGAGCGGCGGATCAGATCGGGCCGATCGTTCGGGTTCTCGCCCTCGCGTTGGGTCATCTCGAAGAAGCCGATGAGCACCTGCATTTTGGCGTCGATGTCGAGGTCGGGGTCGAGGAAGGCGATGCCGAGCTCGTCGTAGGCCTCTTCCATCTTACCTACGCTGTAGTAATGTTCCGCCAAGGCGATGCGGAGCATGCTGTTGTCGGGATCCAGCTCGAGGGTGCGCTTGTACTGTTCCAGGGCTTTGTCGTGCTGGCCTTGCTGATCGTACAGTTCGGCCAACAAACCCATGTATTGGGGCTGGTTGGGATAGGCTTTCACGGCACGTTCCACGAGCGCTTGTGCTTCGGGTAGTTTGCCGCTTTGGGTAAGCATGCCGAACTCTTGCATGATCAACTCTTCGCTAAGGCCGAAGCGCTGTTCCTGATCGTTGTAGACCTTGATGGCCTCATCCACCTTGCCGCTGTAGGCGAGCATGTTGGCCAGGTCGAAGTAGACCTCGTACCGCTCGGGCCACTTTGCCAACACTTCACGGTACACGGCAGCCGCCTCATTGGTCTGGCGGTTCTGGGAGTAGAGGTCGGCCAGGAGGAAGCGGTACCAGATGTTCTCCTTATCCGCAGCCACTGCCCGTTTGGCATGATCCACAGCTGCGGGGAAGTTCTGGCCTTGGTGGTAGAGTTTGGCTAGTTCGAAGAGCGCGGCGCCGTTGGTGGGTTCCAGCTTCAGGCATTGCTGGTAGAGCACTACGGCCTTTTGTGGTTGGCCTCCAAGACGAGCTTGTGTGGCTTCCATGAAGAGGCGCATGACCTGGGCGCGCTTATCGGCAGCGGCACTTACCGGTGCTCCGCTTTCGGGGTCTACCGCTGGATGTTTCTCCACCACGGTCTTGCTACCACCACAGGCAGCCAGGGCGAGGGTGAAGAGCACGACCACCAAGTGCCCCACCAGGTTGAGCGGACCACGGAGCGCGGCCGCGCCGGAAGAGGGGGCTTGGTGTATGTTCATCCGAGGGTACTGTCGTCGCTGATGCTCACATCAAGGGCCGTGCCCTTCACGCTGGCGCGCTCGCCGATCATGCTGTTGTCCATCACGCAGTCCTGTACACGCGTATGGCCACGCAGGATCGAATTCTTCACAACACTGCCGCTGATCACCGCACCGGCTTCGATCGAAACGTTCGGTCCCACGATGCTGTTCGTGATCGTCACGTTCTCGCCGATGAAGCATGGTTCGATCACCACGCTGTTCTCCTTCTTCAGCGAAGTGCTCACGAGGCTCTTGTCGCCCTTGAGGAAACCGAGCACCTTGGTGTTGGTGTCCACCATGGCGTTCTTGTTGCCGCAGTCCATCCACACATCCACGCTGCCAGCCTTGAAGCGCGCGCCTTTCTGCTTCATGTTCTCCATGGCGTTGGTCAGCTGGTACTCACCTTTGTCCTTGATGTCGTTATCGATCAAGAACTGCATCTCCTTGCGCAGGTATTCGCCATCGGCGAAGTAGTAGATGCCGATGATGGCGAGGTCGCTCACGAAGGTCTGCGGCTTCTCCACGAACTCGGTGATGATGCCGTTGTCATCGAGCTTCACCACACCGAAGGGTTTGGGGTCGGCGACCTTGTTCACCCAGATCACGCCGTCGCAGTCCTTGTCCAGTTTCAGTTGGGCGCGGAAGAGGGTGTCGGCGAAGGCTACGATCACGCGGCCGTTGAG
>JAEYWT010000071.1 GCA_023428865.1 Bacteroidota bacterium
GTACGGGGATCGCCCGTGCCAAGGCTAGCGTTCGTCAGCCGTGCGTAAAGCGGTTATGAACAATACCGCCCAACCTGCCATAAAGAGCAAACCGCCAATAGGCGTTATCGGGCCGAGGATCGGCGTAAGACCCTGCGTTCCAAACACTTCGCGCGTGGCCAATAGATAGATGGAACCCGAAAAAAGAACGATACCTCCCAAGAATAACGTGCTGATCAAGCGCAGCTTCTTGTGGGGAAGTCGCCCACCCAAGGCTGCGAGCAGCAACAGACCCAAGCCATGGTAGAATTGATACTCGACCCCGGTCTTCCATTGAGCCACCGCTTCGGGCCCAACCTGCGACTTCAGCCCGTGCGCGCCGAACGCACCGAACGCCACCGCTAAGAAAAGCGAGAGGGAACCCAGGATGAGGGATCGTTTTTCCATGGCACAAAGGTCGCACTTGTGTACACGCCAAGAAAAAGCCCCGAGGTGGTTCCCCGGGGCTTCTGTGCGGTCAGCTCGTGATCACTTCAGCTTTTCCATTTCCTTCTCGAAGGTCTCTTTGAACTTCTCGTAATCGTAGTCGATCTTCAATCGATCATCGTTGCTCAAGCGGTCGTTGTAGGCAGCGAGCAGGTCTTGGGCGCTGAGCTCGATGGCCACGTAGGTCTTGAAGTTACCCGTAGCGTTCACCTTCATCACCTTTTCGCAGATGGTCTTGGTGCCGGTGAGTTTTTGGTCCACCACTTCACGGGTAAGGCCTTCGAAACGCTCAGCCACTTCTTCGCGGTTGTTCATCTCGCGGCTGTTCACGTAGTTGTCTATCACGCCCTTGATCTGCGTATTGATCGCGCTGGCCAGCTCGGCACGGGCATTGGCAAGGGCTTTCTTCTTGGAGGTGGCTTGATCCATGCTCTCGCCCAGGTTGTTCGCACGGAACACCTTGTCGTTGGTGAAGAATTCAGGACCGGAGCACAGCACGGCCACTTCCGTCTCACCCGTTGGGGTTGGAGTTGCTACGGCTTCCTTCTTCTTCTTACAGGCGGTCATGGCCCCGGACAACACCAGGGCGGTCATCAGCACCGTAACGGAGCGGTTCATGGTCGTGGTTTTCATGGTTGGGAGTTGTTGCATCCGGCCGGGCCGGTGGTGGTTGTTCTGTTGGTGAAGGTATTTCCAGATCCGTGCCAAACTTCTGAAAAGCCCGTCGGTTCTCAATTAAAAGCGTTCATGATGCCAGGCACAAGTTCTTTTCGGATGTCCGGGATGGCCTTTTTGAAGCTCTCCAAGCCGGCTTTTTCGTAGGTCAATTGAACGCCTTTCACACCTTGTTTCCCGCCTTCGAAGACCACTTCCTGGCTTTTGCGGTCGCGGAAAGAATAGGTCACATCCACATAGGCGGTGAAGAACCCGTTGGATTCGCCGCCTTGGCGTGTATGGGCGTTAAGGTCCAGGATCAGGTCCGCATCACCATCCTGATCCACGAAACGGAAGCCTTTCGAGGTGAGTTCCTCGCGCACCACGTTCGCCACGCCCGCATCGTTAACGGGCTGCCCGAAGTTGGTCTCTTTGGCCCGCATCCGCACCCGGGGCATACGCATGTCGATCGGTACGTGGACTTCGGGCACCGTAAGGCTTGCGACAAGCTTGGCGGCTAGCGCTCGGTCCAATTCCCGGCTGATGAGTTCATCCAAGTGCAGTTTCACCAACACCTCCAATTGTTTGGCAGCTGGGTCCACCCGCTGAACGGTGGAACGCGCACGTCCCTCGGTATCGGTGTTCTTCAGTTCGGTCACCTTGCCGCCTGTGCCAGGGTAGTTGATGAAGAGCGGTAGCTGACCAAGATCGCGAAGTCCACCTCCATTGGCATAGGCCGCGTTGATGAGCATCTCGCGCTTGAAGCCGTTGGTATAGTTCAGATCACAACGTTCGGGCAATACGGTGATCCGCACATTACTGGTGAGCTTTTGCAGTTCGGCATAGAGCTCGTTCACCAATTGCACTTGGCGGCCATCCAGTTCAACGGCATCGTTCTCGCCCCAATAGTCCTTCATGGCCAGCAAGGCACGCATCTCCTGATCGAAGGCGGTGCGCAGGTCGCCGGAGGCGATGCTCTGCTTGCTACGAGCATGCATGTCCAATGCGTTGCGCACAGCCCCGGCCTTTTTCTCCGCTTTGATACGCGCATGTTCGGCTTTCGACAAGCGGTAAAAGGTCCAGTACTCGTTGTTGTTCTCCCACGATTCCACCAATTCGAACCCCTCCAGTTGTTCGTTGCTGCTGGTCTTGATGGTACCGGTGAAGCTCTCGTCGAACTGGGTCTTGCGGTCCAGTGTATACAACAAGCTGTTCCCTTCTACCCTAACGCTGATCTCGCTTGCCAGGTCGTTCAGGGCGTTCTTCTTGGCCGTTTCCAACACATCTGGCCGATTCTTATTGGCCATACCGATGCCAACGTAGTAGCCATCGCTCACCGGACGCGCACCCACCCAGTTGGGGCGTTGCTCAACGGGTATTGGGGTTTCCACGACCTTCTTCCCTCCAGAGCAGGCGGTCAATAGTAGAAAGGGGATGGCACGTAACAGGGTGCTCATGGCATGTTGGTACTGATCTCCAGCTCGATGGCATCGGCCATGGACGTGGCGGAGGTTCTGAGCACTTCGGTGAGCAGCGTGCCCACCGGTTTCACCTCTCGTGGTGCATTCAGTAGCGAGCGCATATCACGCCGTGCATTGTCGCGCAGGTCCACGTTTCCGTTCAACATGGGGAATAGCAGATCCTTATTCCCATCGTACGTGGCGTAGTAGGCATGGTCTTGGGCTTGTTTTTCCACCACCTTGCTCAAGAGCACTTGACCGGTCTCCAACGAAACGAGGCGGTAGTTCAAGGAAAGCAACACCTTGTTCTCCTGGTAGTATTCGGTGTAGCGTACTGGTTTGTAGCGCGTAACGAAGTATTTCTCGTTGGTCTCCTTATTGATCTGTTGCACGCGGTACGATTCGTACCCATCCTTGGTACTACGACGCACTTGGCCTGGCACTTCCTGGTACCCCACCACGTTACCCATGAGCACGGCTTGTGCTCCCATAAGGTTACCTACACGCACGGCGGTCTGTTCATCCACCACCCCGCTTAGGCCCAGCCGTTGTTCTTCCAGGATACGGTCCAGGTTCTCACGGTCCACCACGCGTAGGAAAGGGTCCTTCACATCCACAAGGGCGGTCATGGCATGTGCCTGTACTTTACTCGCCAGCGCGCTTTGTTTGTCGCTGGAGGTGAAGGGCAGCACGGCCACATTGAACTGCCCTTTCTGGAGGGCTTCCTGGCGCAGGGCATTGGTATCCTTGTACGCGCTGTTCTTGTCCATCACCTTGGTGAAGGAGGCGTAGGCTTTGCGGTAGTTCCCACTTTCCAGCTCGCTTTTTCCAGTGCGGTACAGCGGTTCCAGGTAAGCAACGTTCTGCAGGCTACTGGCATCTTTGTAGTTGGGCTCCAACTTGGCGATGCGAGCGAAGACCTTTTCTGCAGCGGCGAACTCTTCCCGCTCGAAGTAGCCTTGGCCTTCGTTGTAAAGATCAATGAGGTGTTCGGCCTTCACCTTTTCGAAATCAGCCTTGTAGTGATCGGGTATCTCCAGGATCACACCGGTGTAGCTCACGCGATCCACGTAGGCCTTGGCATCGAGGTAAGAAGCAACAGCCTCGGCCCGGGATCCACCCGTGGCCACTTGCTTGAAGAAAGTGCTGAGCTTATCGTTCAGCAGCATTTGCCCGGTCTTCTTCAGGCCGATCTTGGCGTGGACGTTCTTTTGGTTGCGCTGTGCGGATTGCAGGTACATCTCCGCGGCTTCGGCATACATCCCCGCGGCATCCAGCTTCGCACCCTTCTTGGAGAAGGATTTCGAGCCGGTACACGCGCCGAGGAGAGCGGCTGCGCATAGCGCGATGACCATATGGCGGTGGCGGTACATACTGGTGGTTTGAAGTGAAGCGTAGAGCCTCTTAGCGGGTCTGGATGTACTTGTTCAGGTCGTCGATGGAACTTTCGAAGGTGAAGGCGTCGTTCACCTTGTAGTAGTTATCGATGTCGAAGGTGCGGGTGTACGCGTATTTGGCGATGTCCAGTTTGCTGTCCTCGAAACTGAAGAGCGTCATCAAGCCTTTGACCTGATCCACGGTGAAGCAGCGGTTGTTGCCCACCTGTTTGGCCAATGTCATCTTGCTATCCTCGAAGCTCTTGGCCTCGATGCTCTTCTTCACATCGGCGAACTCGGTAGCGCTCATGGGCCATCCGCAACCAACGCGGCCAGTGTAGCCGGGCATGTTGTACACCGCAGGCTCAGTGGCCACCGGCTTGGTATCGATGATCGGCTTGGTAGGCGTGGCGGTCGAGCTACTGGTGGTGGTAGTGGTGGTGGTCCGGGTAGTGGTGGAAGAAGAGGTTCGTGTGCCCTCGTTCACCTTCACGTTCATGTTGAAGTTGACCCCGTTCACACCCATGTTGATGTTGACGTCTTCACCTTCCATGGGGTCGCCCTCTTCGATCACGGTAGTGGTGGTGATCACCTCGTCAGCTGGAACATCCACACGTTGGGTGATGGTGGTGCTCGGAGCATCTTCCACGAAGGTGGTTGGGGCCGGTTTGGCAGGTTCGGCTTTGGCGGCGGTACCTAGCTCGGCTTCACCCGTCAGGCGCAGCACACGAGCGCCTTTCTTGTTCATGGTAACCATCATGGTGTACTCCTTGCCCATCTCCAGGTAACCGTTCTGTTTGATGGCGGGTATGGCGGCGTCTTCGAATTTCACCATCATCACCGGTGTTTCGGTACGGATACCGGTGGCCACCACCCGCGTGGCGGGTGCTGCGTTCTTGATGTCACCATCAACGATCAGAGTGAATTTCGTCCCATCATCGGAGAAGACCACTAGATCGCTGGTCTGTGCGAAGATGGCCAATGAGCTAAGTGCCACTACGGCAAGGGAGAAGAGACGTTTCATGGTGGGTGCGAATGGGTTGCGAAGTTAGACGTTGCCCCTACCTAGGCAAGTGCTATGCCAAAGGTGGCAGAACCGCACCAAAGCCGCGTTGGGCTTGGGTGGGTGGCGCTTCGCATCTTTGACCCCAAGCAAAACACACTATGCGGAGTATCCTGATCCTTGGTGCCGGTCGTTCAGCCTCTTCGTTGATCCGTTACCTGATCCAGAACGCGGGCACCGAACAATGGCGCATCACCGTGGCGGACAAAGACCCTTCGCACGCCTCCATGCTGGTGGCCGAAGGGCCCGCTGTGGCTACGGGATATGCGCTCGATGCCACCGATGCAGCTGCCCGTGCGGCGCTGATCGCCAAACACGATCTGGTCATCAGTATGCTGCCGGCATTCATGCACATGGATGTGCTCAAGGACTGCCTGGCGTTGACGAAACACGTGATCACCCCGAGCTATGTACCGGATGCGCTGTGGGCCATGGATGCCGAGTTCAAAGCCGCTGGGCTAACGGTCCTCAACGAAATGGGCCTGGACCCCGGCATCGACCATATGAGCGCCATGCGGATACTGGACCGCATACGGGCAGAAGGCGGCCGTATGGAAGCCTTCGAGAGCTATTGCGGTGGTCTGGTGGCACCGGAAAGCGACGACAACCCGTGGGGCTACAAATTCAGCTGGAACCCGCGCAACGTGATCCTGGCCGGGCAGGGCGGTGCGGCGAAGTACATCCGTGGTGGTGAAACGAAGTACATCCCCTACCACAAGCTCTTCCAGCAGACGGTGCGGGTGGCGGTGGAAGGTTTCGGAGAGTTCGATGGTTATGCCAATCGCGATTCCCTGAAGTACCGCTCACACTATGGCTTGGACGGCATCCCGACCCTGTTGCGCGGCACCTTGCGGAAAGCGGGCTACTGCGAAGCGTGGGATGCATTCGTTCAACTGGGCTGCACCGAAGATGGTTTCGCTATGGAGCTTCCATCGGACGCTAGCTGGAGCGCGTATGTCGATTCCTTCGTACCCGAAGCACATAGTGGTGCTACGAGGCGGAACATCGCGAAGTACCTGGGTTTAGATGAGCAAGGTGAAGTGATGCAGAAGCTCGATTGGCTCGGCCTCTTCGACAAGAAAAACCCGATCGGTGTGAGCGGTCGTTCACCCGCCGCCACGCTGCAGCATTTGCTCGAGCAAAAGTGGAAGCTTGGCGCGCAAGACAAGGATATGGTGGTGATGTGGCACCGGTTCCGTTACGCGGTGGAAGGACAGCACCGAACGATCCATGCTTCGCTGGGTGTGATCGGTGAGGATACGGTGCATACCGCAATGGCGCGCACCGTAGGGCTGCCGATCGCCATGGCCAGCAAGTTGCTCTTGAACGGCAGCATCACCGATCGCGGTGTGTTGTTGCCGTTGAAGCCGGTTATCTATGAACCGATCCTGGATGAATTGGAGACCTTCGGTGTGAAGTTCACCGAAGAAGAGGTCGAGGCCTAGAGCGCATTTCAAAAAGCCCTTCGGGCTATGCTCGGGTCTTTCACGCCCAAGCGTCGTTGTCGAAGACCTCACAAAGCACCCGACTATGCTCGGTTTCGACGCCTAGCCTGGGCGCGAAATACCTCTCACTCGCTACCAAAAGCTTTTTTGAGATATGCTCTAGAAATTCAGCATCAGATCGCTGATGAGGACGCGGTACTCCGGCGTATAATCGAAGGGGCCAGTGTTCTCGATGATGAGCTCTTCCTGGTGTAGGGACTCGCCTAGCTTACTAAGCTCAAGCAACACGCGTTTAGCCGGCCGGTGAGCCACGTACTTCACCACACATCGTCGGGTCGGCTTCAGCCCCACCTTGGCAGCCAAAGTGGTCAGTTCCTGTTCCCGGTTCAAAGGAATGATCACCGCGAAACGACCGGTCTTGGCCAGTAGGTGGTCCACAGCAGTGACCAACGCTGGGAACAGCAGTTCATCGCTATGTTTTGCCAAGCCCATCCGTTCATCCGTGGCCGTGGAATAACCCGCGTAATAAGGCGGATTACAGATGATCAGGTCGAAGGGTTGGCCCGCGTTCATGCGGCGCACATCCATGCGATGCACACGCACACGATCGCTCCATGGGCTTGCGGCGGCATTCTCGGCGGCTTGTTCGGCAGCGGCATCGTCTATCTCCACCGCATCGATGGTGGCGGTAGCGTTGCGTTGCGCTGCGATCAGTGCCAGCACACCAGTACCGGTCCCGATGTCGAGAATGCGGTGAGCACCGTCGTAGTTCACCCAAGCCCCGAAGAGCACCCCATCGGTACCCACCTTCAGGGCGCAACGGTCCTGTTGGATGGTGAACTGTTTGAAACGGAACGACGGCTTGGGCATGCGATTCACCCGCGGTACATATCCACCAGACCTGGGGGTGTGCGCACCATCAGCGTGTTCGTTTCAGGATCGATGCCTATGATCATTTCTTCCACCAGCGGTACCATCACCTCCTCTTCACCGAAAAGGATCACCAACACCGGGTTCTTGGCCGAGCCTTCGATACCGGTCACTTCACCCAGATCACCGTGCTCTTCGTCGCGCACGACCATACCGATGAACTCTTCGGGATCCCAGCTTTCGTCGCTCCCATCGGCGAGCAGGCCGGGTGGTGCATAGATGTCGCGGCCCACGAGTATGGATGCGCTTTGCGGATCATTGAAGTCGTCGAACTTCACGAGGATATCGCGGCCTTTGTCGTGCAGTTGCGTGAAGAAGAACGGCACCTTCTGCCCTTCGATGTCCACGAAGAGCGAACCGGCATGGACAAGGTCCTCGAGGTCGCAATTCTCCAAATGCACGGTGAGTTCGCCGCGATGGCCCCACGGTTTGCCCAATTTGCCGATGCGATGGAGGCTGTCCAGATCCATGGGGTTGAAGGTAATGCTGCGCGTAGTTCGGAGG
>JAEYWT010000182.1 GCA_023428865.1 Bacteroidota bacterium
GTGTGGGGCGCAAGTGGATCATGATGGCGGGCATGGTGCTGGCGGTGTGTACGTACCGTCCGTTGTTCGGGCAAATGGTGGCACTCTCGGATGCATCACGGGCGCGAACGGATCAAGTGGTCGCGCATTCCGAAAGCACGGTGATCAATTCAGTTCAAAAGCAGACGACCACGGTGGATACCGCCATCTACTGGAAGCTCGTTGGCATTGTCTTCATCCTGATCCTATACGTCACCATGGTCTACGGTCCCATCGCCGCATTCCTCGTGGAACTCTTCCCCACCAAGATCCGCTACACCTCGATGTCGCTACCGTATCATATCGGCAACGGAGTCTTCGGCGGATTGACGCCGTTCATCGCTACGTTGCTCACAACCGTGTACCACAACGATCTGCTCGTTGGCCTGTGGTATCCCATCGCCATCGCGGCGGTGTGCGTGGTCATCGGCACCCTGTACATCAGTAACCGCATCAACACCAACATCACCGACTGACATGGACCTGCTCAAACGTGTATTTGGCGTGCTGTGGATGATGCTCGCCATCGTTGCACTGGTCGCGGTCATCCTGATGGCACAAGCCGAGATCGCCCGTAAACCCACGGCCGACGTATGGATCCAATGGGGCGTCTTCGTGGGGATCACGTGCCCGATCGCCATCGGACTCTTCCTCTTCGGCCTCTTCGCCGTCAAGGGGGAGTATGACCGGCTACCCGCACGTTCGTCGGAGTTGTGAGCGAAGCGGCACAATGCCGATACTTGTAAAAGACTTCCATCAACGCGCACTCAAGCCATGTCCTTCCACCGGATCCGCACCAACGACGAGTACCAAGCAGCCTACGCCACAAGTGTTCGAGACCCACAGGGCTTCTGGGCTGCACAAGCCGAACGCTTCACCTGGCACAAGAAATGGAACACCGTGCTGGAATGGAACTTCGATGCACCCGAGGTGAAATGGTTCGTTGGTGGAAAGTTGAACATCACCGAGAATTGCCTCGACCGGCACCTCGTCACGCGCGGTGAAAAGACTGCGATCCTCTGGGAACCGAACGACCCGAGCGAAACCGCACAACACATCACTTACAAGGAATTACATGATCGCGTATGCCGCTACGCGAACGTACTGAAGCGCAACGGTGCCAAGAAAGGCGATCGTGTTTGTATCTACATGCCAATGATCCCGGACCTGGTGGTCGCGGTGTTGGCTTGCGCACGCATCGGTGCCATCCATTCCGTGGTGTTCGCAGGCTTCAGCGCGCAAAGCATCGCCGATCGCATACAAGATGCCAATGCGGCTTTCGTGCTTACCACCGATGGTATGGCGCGGGGAGCGAAACAAGGTCCTGTGAAGGCCATCGTGGACGAAGCACTGAAGAGCTGTCCGGCTGTACTATGCGTGATCGTTGCACGGCACACCGATATGGCGGTGGACATGCAAGCCGGCCGCGATCGTTGGTTGCACGATGAACTGCAACACGTGGATGAGTACTGCCCAGCGGAACCGATGGATAGCGAAGACCCGCTCTTCATCCTATACACCAGCGGCAGCACCGGCAAACCCAAAGGTGTTGTGCATACATGTGGCGGTTACATGGTGTACACCGACTACACCTTCCGCAACGTGTTCCAGTACGAAGAGCAGGATGTGTTCTGGTGTACCGCCGACGTGGGTTGGGTCACCGGCCACTCGTACATCATCTATGGTCCGTTGCTCGCCGGGGCGACATCACTCGTATTCGAAGGCGTGCCCACCTTCCCCGATGCCGGCCGCTTCTGGCAGGTGATCGACAAGCACAAGGTCAACATCTTCTACACCGCACCCACCGCGATCCGCTCCTTGATGGCGCAAGGACTCGACTTCGTGAACCCCTACTCCCTCGATTCGCTGAAAGTGATCGGCAGTGTGGGCGAACCGATCAACGAGGAAGCCTGGCATTGGTACAAGGAGCACATCGGCAAGCACCGCTGCCCCATCGTTGATACCTGGTGGCAAACAGAGACCGGCGGTATCCTCATCTCGTCCATGGCTGGTGTCACCGACGAGAAACCCAGCTACGCGGCGTGGCCCATGCCCGGTGTGCAGCCCGTGCTGCTGACCGCCGACGGCAAGGAGATCCTCGAAAATGATGTCGAAGGTTTGCTCGCGATCAAATTCCCCTGGCCCAGCATCATCCGCACCACCTACGGCGATCACGAACGCTGCCGCCAGACCTACTTCAGCAGCTACAAGGGCTACTACTTCACGGGCGATGGCGCACGCCGCGACAACGAAGGCCGTTACCGCATCATCGGCCGTGTGGACGACGTGATCAACGTGAGCGGCCACCGCTTCGGCACCGCCGAGATCGAGAATGCCATCAACGAAAGTGAATGGGTGGTAGAGAGCGCCGTTGTGGGCTATCCGCACGATATCAAAGGCCAGGGCATCTACGCGTATGTGATCGCCGAGAAGAAGATCGAAGACCCCGACAAGGCCCGCGCCGAGATCCTCGCCACCGTAACGAAAGTGATCGGACCCATTGCCAAGCCAGATAAGATCCAGTTCGTGAGCGGCCTGCCGAAGACACGCAGCGGGAAGATCATGCGGCGCATCCTAAGGAAAGTAGCGGAGAACGAACTGGGGAGTCTGGGCGATACAAGCACATTGCTGGATCCTGCGGTGGTGGAGGAGATCACGGCGGGGCGGGTGTGAACCCAAGAATGCTTGCTCGGGGTGGCGAAACAACCCGCGCACAGAGGCGTGTTGAAGGAGCGAATTGAACAGTCTCGATGATGATGCCTACCACTCGCTTCACGCAACCTAAGGTGATCACGCTCCCACCTGCTCAGCCTTCGGATATCGCACGTTCCCATACTGCTTCATGTACAGATCATAGATGACCCCATCGGCCAAACCGACCTTCGGCACGAACACCTCTTGGATCCCTGCATATTCCATCACTTGCAGGAATATGTCCGCCGCCGGAATGATCACGTCGGCACGGTCGGGTCGTAGTCTCAACACCTTCACACGGTCCTCGAAGGAGTAACTCGCGATGCGATCACGTTGGTGGCGAATGTCCGTTCTGGAAAGTGGCTCGCCGAAGGAATTGCCGTTCTCCTTGAAGATGCGGTTGATGTTACCACCGGTGCCGATGGCCATCAACGACCCGTGTTGGGCACGCAGATCCTCTAGGAAGGCACGCATCTCCGCCCAACTTTCGGGCTGTACTTTCCCTTTCAAGGTACGCACCGTACCGATCTTGAAG
Organism: Bacteroidota bacterium; assembly: GCA_023428865.1. GTDB lineage: Bacteria > Bacteroidota > Bacteroidia > Flavobacteriales_F > PHOS-HE28 > PHOS-HE28. The sequence goes on from JAEYWT010000182.1 coordinate 3,248, forward strand.
CTCGCGCTCTTCACACGTCGGCCTTGTTCCAACCAGGTGAGCTCGGTGCTGCCACCACCCACATCGATGTAGAGGTAGCTGCGGTCCTTCAAGAGGTCCTGCGTCCAGAACGTGTTCACGATGAGGTCGGCTTCCACGCGACCTCCGATCACTTCGATGTGGACACCGCTTTCCATCTCCACACGCGCGATGATCTCTGCACTGTTGCTCGCTTCGCGCATGGCACTGGTGGCACAACAACGCAGGTACGGCACGCCATAAACATCCGTCAACAACCGGAACGCCTTCAAGCTCTTGATGAGGTAATCACGTTTGGCCGCTCCGATGGACCCGAAGTCGAACACATCCTCCCCGAGTCGTATGGGCACACGCACCAGCGTCTGCTTCTTGATCACCGGATGATCATCGCGCTCGATCACCTCGCCTACCAACAGGCGCACGGCGTTGGAGCCGATGTCGATGGCAGCGTATGTGAGGTCTCGAGCGATATCGCAAAGGTATGGTCATAGGCTGCTTCTCCTGAGGTTCTAAGAACATGCGGGTCCTACCATGTCCGATGGTCAAAGCCTTACCTTCAGGCATCCCTTTCCATGGAGCGCGTCTTTCCATTGCGCCACCAACCCTAACAGCTTCACGAACGAAGCCCTAAGGAGCATGACACAACGCTACTTCGCTACCCTATTGCTGTTCCTATCCTTGCCCGCACTGGCCATCCAAGTGGGATTGAACAACCTGCAGCACTCTGGTTGCGGTGAGGCCAACGGTGCCGTCGATATCTACGTTTCCGGAGGCACACAACCATACACCTTCCTCTGGAGCAATGGCGCCACCACCGAAGATGTCAACGGTCTCTTACCCGGCCAATATTCAGTTACTGTCACCGATGCCAATAGCGAACAAGCCACCGGAAACTGGACCATTATCACCACGCAACTGAGCGGTGGATCGTACAGTGCGCAAGATGGTCACGCGAGCTGCACAGGTTCCATGAGTGGACAGGTGCAAGTGATCGAATGGGGCATGAATGGCACACCGCCCTACACCTACTCGCCTCCGCCGGATGGTTACGACCCACAAGGTGACCCCTACTTCGCCTTTTTCGGAACACCGCCAGGATCCACGGTGGACATCATGGTGACGGATGCCAATGGATGCACCGGCACGTTGACACAGTCCATTGTTGCTCCACAGTTGATCGGCGGACCGAACATGCTTGTAAGCAACATACAGGGCTCTTGCACCAACGGCAGTGGTGGTAGAGCCACCATCTCCAACATCAACGATGGCGGTTTCTGGACCGCACCGCAGTGGAGCGTGTTCGATGGAGCGCAGAACTGGGTGAATGGCGGCGACCAGGCGGGCAACACCATCAACCTGACCAGCCTCGCACCAGGGAACTACGAGTTCAGGCGCAACTGGGACCCGTTCGGCCAGTACATGGCATGGTCGTGTGAGAACGTTCCCTTCGATCGTATCGCCTTCACCATTCCGGACCTGGGCCCTGACTGTGGCTCGATCAGTGGCAGGGCTTATAT
>JAEYWT010000353.1 GCA_023428865.1 Bacteroidota bacterium
GGTGCAGGTGAAGGCCATGCGATCCAAACGCGCCTAAGGATGTGCTACGGAACGAAAGCACGCACGGAAATGAGCTTACGCATCGCCAAAAGCCGCGGTGATAGCGGCGCCGTTGAAAAACTGAACCGGTTGTTGCATCCGGAAATGGACCTGCACTTCGCCAATGGTTTCGATCACCCGGAACAAGTGATCTACACCGATGATGCGCCTACCGAACCACAGCTGATGTCGTGGGGGCTGATCCCCGCATGGGTGAAGGACAAGGGCCAGGCCGATGAGATCCGCAACCGCACCCTGATCGCACGTGGCGAGAGCATGTTCGAGAAACCATCGTTCCGTGTCTCTGCGGAAAGCAAACGCTGCCTGGTGTTCGTGGAAGGCTTCTACGAGCACCACCATTTCGGCAAACGCACCTATCCGTATTTCATCCACCTGAAGGATCGACCATACTTCGCATTGGCTGGCCTGTGGGATGAGTGGAAGGATAAGAACACCGGTGAACAGCGGCGCACTTTCAGCCTAGTGACCTGCGCACCGAACGATCTGATGCGCCGTATCCATAACAACCCCAAGGTGGATGGCGCGCGGATGCCGGTGATCCTATCGGAAGCCGACGAAGCACAGTGGCTGGCACCTACACACAACAGCGCTGAGGTGGATGCCTTGATGCACTTGGTACGACCCTACCCCACTGAAGCCATGACCGCGTATGCCGTAGCGCCGCTGCTGGGAAAGAATGGTTCGGGCAATTCGCCCACGGCAAGCGATCCGTTCGAGTATCCCGAACTGTTGTTGGCCGATCCGTTGTGGTGATCAGCGCTCCAACACCTGCTGCACGTAGCGGATCCACTGGTCCTCTGGGATCGCATCATCCAGGAAGTGGTCCGGTTGGATACCATGATCATCGATCATGAAATCTGGGATGCGGTAACTGCGGCTCATGGCGTAGGCCATGGTGAGCAAGCCATCGGGGGAGGTCACCTCGTTGAGGTTGCTTACATCCAAGGCGCCCATGGTGGGCTTTCCGAAAACCTTCACCTTCCAACTGGGTTTCGCTTCCAGTAGGAACTGTTCATCGGTACTGCCGTTGCGTTGGTTACAAACGATGGCCACACGCTGCGGCATGGATCTTTGTGCGAAGCTGCTGTCCACTTGTACACGGCGGCCTTCTTCATCACGTGGGATATAGGTTCCGAGGTTCTTCCGCATGCGCTCGGCCACCCGTACGAGGTAGTTGGCCGTGGATGTATCCTCGGGGAAGTAGCGCACATAGCCCTCGTAGGCATCGGCATTGGCGGGTGTGGCGTGCAATGAAACATCCACGGAACGGATGGGTGTAGTGTAGAGGTAAGGCATCAATCCAGCATAAGCCGCATCGCCACCGCCCGTACCGTTGCGGATGTCGATGATGAGGTTGGGTCGTGCCTGGATAGCGGCATCGTTGGCAGCGAGCACGCTATCGATCAGCGGCTTCTGGACCATGTTGAACGAATTGATCCGCAGGAACATGGTGCGCTCGTTCAACGGCATGGCGTATGGTCCTTCCCCATTGTTCCAACGCAGTTCTATGCGGTCCAAGGCGCTGATGGCGCGCTTGGGATAGACGCGTTCCCAAAGGCCGAAGAGATCGAGCAGGCCTTGATCATCGCCTTTCACGAAGGCGCTCACGGGCATGGGCGTTTTGCCTGACAAGACCTTTTCAGCCAAGGTGGCGGTAGCGTAGTATGTGCCTTTCAAACTATCCCCTGCAGCGTTGAGGGTGAGCTCGGCCTTGACATCCTTGGGTTCGGAATTGGCGTTGCCCCAGGCCAGCACCACGGCCTTGAAGGTGGAAGATCTCCCCATGCGCACGATACCGAGGTGGTAATCGCCCATGCTCCAAATGCCTTCCACCGGATGGGCCTTGTAGCCCTTGCCCTCCAAACGTTTGCGGAGCTGCGCTTCGGTGAGGTCCACCTGGCCGGGATCCACGGTCTTCGGCGCTTGCTCTGCTGATGCGGCATCCTCTTGGAAGCCATTGGTGGGCCAAATGCCGATATGTCCGTGGCGGAAGTATTGCAGCCATTCGTTCAGCACCGGCTGGCAGTTCTGCACGGTCTTCATGCTATCCGCACGTTGCCGGAACGCTTGGGTATGCCGCTCGTAGTCGGCCTTGCCACGCTTTTCCACCACGGCGCTATACCCTGCGTCGTTCTCGGAGAAGGTCTTCACCATCCACGCGAAGTTGGCCGGGCAATCGCACGGCTGCGCTTGAAGCAGTGCTGGGGAAAGGGTGATGAACGCGAGGAGCAGAACGCGGTGTACGCGCGTGAGAGAGCTGGTACGCATGACGGCAAAGATGTGGAACCGCCCAAAAAGGGATCACGCCGTCATCTCCAACGGGAACGTGCGCACGTGCTGATCGATGCTCGTGGTGTCGAGTTCGCGTTTCATGAGCACTACATCGCTTACCCGCTGCTGTATGGTGGCCGGTTGGTTTGCCAGCAAGGCCCATGCGCTGATGAATTGATCGGCCTTCAGTCCCGATGCGATCACCAAGCGTGGATGTTCTTCCACCGACACGCCGAGCTTCTTGATGCGCCTATTGGCCCGCACGTTGTCCACCAAGCGCTGGCGCAAAGCCGCAATGGTGCCTTTCTCGCCCAGTTCGATGTGTATGCTCTTCTTGTCGTCGCTGTGTACGATACCGGCAAGGCTTAGCGCGAAGGGCGGGAAACCGGCGCTGCCCCGTTCAATGGCGTCGGTCAGCGGGCCTTCGTATTCGGGTGGCAGCTCGCTGTTGAGCAATACTATGCCGGGCATCTGGTAGGCTTCATTGAATGTGCCGATGCGTTCGCGCAAGGCCTGGCGCCACTCCATGATGCGTGCGGCGAGGTGGCTGGCTGGATCGATCACCAAGCGGTATTGGCAGGTGTAGACCAGCGTGTCGAACAACGACAAGGCATCCACCGCAGCTTTACGCGCCATGCCACAAAGGAACCACAGGTGGCTACGCAAGGCAATGCCCCCGCCACCGACTTTCAACGATCGGATGGTCATGATGCCATATCGCCGACCTACCTTGATCGAGGGATTTGGCCATGAGCGCCCGAAGAAGACCTTTGCAACCCTACCGATGCCCGCAACCAGCACCCATACCGTGCGATTGGACCTACTGCCCGAGCAGCACTGGGCCACTGTTGCGGATGTGACCGTACCCCACTCCGCAGCTGATCGCGAGTTGGTGCTTCGCTTGGTGGAACTGGGTTTCGTGCCCGGCGAGCACGTGCGGATCGTGGCCGAAGGCATCAATGGCCGCGATCCAATTGCGGTGCGGGTGGGCCATACCACCTTCGCTTTGCGCCGCCACGAAGCCTCCTTCATTCTTGTGGAACCGCACGCCTGAACATGCACGCGGCCCCTTCCCTTCCCGGGCACATCGCCCTGCTCGGCAACCCGAACTGCGGCAAAACAGCGCTCTTCAACCTATTGACGGGCAGTCGACAGAAAGTAGCCAACTACGCCGGCGTTACCGTGGAACGCAAGGAAGGAACCCTGCGCACACCCACCGGCCGCAAGGTGAAGGTGCTGGATCTGCCCGGTGCGTATAGCTTGAACGCGGTCTCCAATGATGAGGCGGTAACGCGGGATGTGATCACCGGACACAGCAGCGAAGCCTTACCCGACCTGCTCGTATGCGTGGCCGATGCCACCAACCTGCGCCTGCACCTGCGGTTGGTGCTGGAGGCACGGCAACTGGGGCTGCCCATGGTGGTAGCGTTGAACAAGATGGACCGTGCGAAGAAGCTCGGCCTTACCATTGATGTGGATCGGCTTTCCACTGCGCTGGGTGTGCCGGTGGTGGGAACGGTAAGTGTTTCCGCGCATGGAGCGCGAGCCCTGTTGGAATTCTTGGACAAGCCGTTGCAACCCGTTCGAGCATCCACCTGGAAAGCCCAAACGATCGATGATGTGCGACACACGCAGCATGAGGTGCTGAGCATTTTCCGCAGTGCCGTTACAGAACCTGCGGTGGACGCCGACCCGAGCGAACGCATCGACCGGGTGATCATGCACCCCGCATGGGGCCTGCTGATCCTAGCGGCGGTGCTCTTCGCCACCTTCGTTTCGGTGTTCTCCATCGGCGGCTGGCTCACCGGTTTCGTGGAAGAAGCGTTCGTTCGCGTAGGCGGCTTGGTGGAAGGTGCGATGGACGAAGGTTCCTTGCGCGACCTCTTGGTAGAAGGTGTGATCGGTGGCGTTGGTGGTGTGTTCGTTTTCCTTCCGCAGATCCTGATCCTCTTCCTTTTCATACTCGCCCTGGAAGATTCGGGCTACCTGCCACGCGCCGCCTTCCTCTTGGATAGGCCCATGAGCCGTGCTGGACTTTCGGGCCGCTCCTTCATTCCACTGCTCTCCAGTTTCGCCTGTGCCATACCCGGCATCATGGCCACGCGTACCATCACCAACTGGCGCGACCGGCTTACGACGATCATGATAGCGCCGCTGATGGCCTGCTCGGCGCGCATTCCGGTGTATACGCTGATCATTGCCGCGCTCTTTCCGGGCCAGCCGATCGCTGCCACGGTTCTGATGATCTCGCTGTATGCCCTAGGGATCGTCAGCGCTATGAGCGTGGCGTGGGTGATGAAGCGCAACCGCCCGGCGGGTGAACATTCCACCTTGTTGATGGAATTGCCGAGCTACCAATGGCCCGATCCGCGCAGCCTGGTGATCGGTCTGTGGGAGCGCGCAATGATCTTCTTGCGCCGTGTGGGCACCATCATCCTCGCGCTCACCATCATCATGTGGGCATTGTATACGATCCCGTCTCCGCGATCCTCGGCCCATGGCACACCGATCGAACGCAGTTTGGCTGGCGAGATCGGCCATGGCTTGCAATACATCTTCGCGCCGATCGGCTTCAATGAACATATCTCCATCGCCCTGGTGCCGGGTATGGCTGCGCGTGAAGTGGTGGTGAGCTCGCTAGGCATGGTGTATGCCATGGAAGGCGATGATGATGAAGTAGGTGATCAGCTTCAGCAGCGCATCAGCACAGAATGGTCACTGGGAACGAAACTCTCGCTGTTGCTGTGGATCGTGTTCGCACCACAATGCTTGAGCACCTTCGTTACCGTGAAGCGTGAGACCAATTCGTGGAAGTACATGTGGCTGATGGGCGGCTACCTCTTCGCTATGGCGTACCTTGCTAGTCTGGTGACGTTCCAACTGACGAACTTCATCATCGGAAGCTGATGCAAACGCTGCTCACCATACTGATCGTACTGATTGCCGCCGCCTATGTAGCGCGGCAATGGGCACCCATGTTCCGCGGTTTGATGACACCGAGAACGGAAGTCGCCATTCGTTCCGCAACGCCCGAGACATGCTCGGCTTGCAGCACCTGTGGGGCCTGTGCGAAAGGTCGGTAACCAGAAGATGCAGGAGGAGAAATGCGATCGGCCACCCGTGTGGATGGCCGATCACATTCCAGACTCGGATGGTCAGTTGCAACCCATGGTGCCGAAGCCGCTCACCACGCTGTAGTCACCGCCATCCTCTCCGTCCTCATCGAAGAAACCAACCCCTTCGATCGCGTAATAGTTACCATTGAATCCGATGGAGCTTCCGTTCACCGAAAGGGCACCATCGCGCGAGATGTAAATGGCACCGCCGTTCTGGAAGCCCACGACGAACGAGAAGCCGAAGCCGTCCAGATCTTCCGTATCCTGATCCAGGTCTTCTACCCAGTTCAGCACCTCGTATCCTGTGTTTGCCAATTGTTCGGCATAAACCAGGTAGTACGCGAAGCCATGGAAGTACTGGAAGAGGTCGTCACCTTCCGAGAAGTCTCCATTCATCAAAGCTTCGAAGTCGCCCGCGATGCCGATGACCCCTGCCACATCGTTGATGCCTGTGCTGAAGAGATCGAGACCGAGGCCTTCTTCATCCAAGCTGAAGCAAACAGCCAGATCGATATCCAAGGTGGTACTACCTGCCACCACCGTGCCACCACCAGCACCAAGCCCCTGCGAAGGTTCGGTAAGGATCATGAGCCCTTCACTCTCGGACCAGGTCCATTGGCCACCGTTGCTGCTGGCGAAGTTGATGCCTGAACCTGGTGGATCCACGAAATTGAAGCTACGACTACCGTCCACGTTCTGTTTGAAGACGATGACCTTGTTCATGGTACGGTTGTACACACCAACCCCTGGCAGCCTTGCCGCCCTCTCCAATAGCGTGCGCTGGAGTGCTGGGTCCGTTATCCGTTCCTGGTCGCTCGGTGCCACACTTGCACCTTCTTTGGAACAACCCGTGATAAGACCCACGCAGAGCATCAGTACGAACCCCAGTACGGGGATGTTCCGAGTGTGCTTAAGCATGTTGTTACGTTGTTAGGATCGAACTAGAACGCCCAACCCAAACGGAGCTGCCCAATGGCGTTCGGCCCTACTTGGAAGCTGTTCTTGTTATTCACATTGGACTCGGAATCCTGAGCACCGGTCACATTGTCCCAGGTCACCTTCTTGGTCATGTCGGAATGCATGGCGAAGCCGAAGCCGATCTCCGTTCCCAGGTACAGTTTGTCAGCCACGTAGTAGTCGAAACCAGCAACGGCGTTCAACCCGAGGTCCAAGGCTCCACCCTTGGTGATCTTGGCGCCTACGCCGTTGTTCTGTACTTGTTGCTCAACACGCTCCGAGGTCATTCCATAACCGATGTTCAGCACGGCACCGATATACGGCGACAAGCGTTCGGTACCGGCGAAGTGTTTTTCGATACCAGGCTGGATGCTGATGGTGGTGGTGCTCTTCTTGTCCTTCAATTCCACCAAGCTGGCCGTATTGTCTTCGTCTTGTGTTACGGTAGTGGTAGTACCATGACCCAGGAACAGACCAAGGCGCAGCGCACTGGTCTCGCTCCGGAACGTACGGTACTTGATACCGGCAATGCTCACGGGTGTGCCACCCAGCGGAGCGAAGTTCACTTCCAAGGTACGTTCACCTGCGGCGGGTTTGTACTGTGCAATGGCTTGGCCAGCTCCCAACAGGGCGACGGCGGTGAAGAGTAGCGTTCGTTTCATGGGGTCATGTGTTTGGTGGATACAAAGATGGCAGCTCTACCACCCTACAGGATCATGATACCTATGGAATGATCTGACACCATGTGTGGAAACTTCTTTCACATCTACGGCGAATACCGTATTGCAAAGGGACCCCAACCTTTCTAACCTACCCGCTGGAACGGAGCGCTTCCTTGACCCATTGGCATGTCCTTGCGAAAATGACATGTGGTCCAGTCCCATAGAACAACGGAGCCACCCTATGGCTGGGTGGCTCCGTGCATTGATACATACCCACTTCACCTAACAATGATCATGCGCGTTGTGATCAGATGCGATCCTGATCGAAGGCTGACCAGGTAAACGCCTTGATCAAGCGAGCCATTCAACGAGATGCGTTGTTCTTCGTTGAGGTTCTCCTCAGGTATCGTGTGTTCGTACATGCTGCTACCTTTCATGTCGTAGATCACCAACTGGCCAGCCGCTTCGGCCATCGGCATGCCTTGCACGTAAAGGGTTACCTGATCGCCGTTGTTGGGGTTCGGATAAAGTATGATGCTCGCACCGTCCAGAACTGTCATGCTGCTCGTACCTCCATTCACACCAGCTTGCGCACACGGGTTGATGGTGACATTGCACAGCTTGCCCCAACGTTCAACGTCCGCACACGCCGCTGCTGCATTGGATTTGGCCGGGCCATGGCACCACGTTGCACCACCATCCAAGCTTACGCGCACATCCACTTCGTAGGTCTTGCTACATTGCAGTTGTGGACCGCTCGTGGTATTCCAGTTCAAGGTCAGTTGTGCACTGGTCTGTGGCGGACGCACGATGCAGATGTTCTCCCCCGGAATGCGGAAACGGAACTGATAACGCACCATGTTGCTGGCAACAGTAGGTATCGGTTGCGGCGGGTTGGCGTAGATCCGGTTCATGGTATTGCCGCTTCCCCCGAAGTTACGGAACACACCACAGCTATAGTCGCTCACATTGGCCGGGTTGTCCTGCAATTTCACCCTTGGGCACGCAGCAAGCACAGCGTCCATTTTGAACAAGCATGCTGGACCGAATGGCAGGTTTGCCCCGTTCACACGACCACGGATACGAACGTTCAGTAAGGTGTTCGCAGGCAAGTACGGAGTGGCAACTGAATTCACCCATCCATTCACCTTGAAGTGGTTCGCCCGCAATGCACCGGTGCCGTAACCATCGCTGGTCGCATGACTGCGGAAGCGACGGAAACTGTACGTTCCGTTGGGATCGAAGAACCAGAATTCGTAGCCACTGGTGGTGTTCGATACCCCGAACTGGGCGCTAACCGCCGTGTTCTCCGATGCTACGATGAACTTATTGGCGACCCAATCCACCTTATCACAACTGCTGAAGATCAACTTGTCATCGCCCACTGGCACACAGAATGCGCCATTCTCGTAGGTGCTTGCAAGCGCGCTCTGCGATCCCGTGTTGAAGTTGCCGAAGTTGTCGATGATGCGACGACCGTTCGATCCGCTCTCACGCAACTGATAGCCACCGGTGATGAACCCGTCGCCACCACTGTCCAACACCCGCAGGCGGTAACAACCTTGCGGTAGGCAGCAGTTCTCGGTGATGGGAGTGGTGATGCCATCCACCGGCACCGTGAACTCGCACAGGACCTCGTCGCTGTTCTGCGCAAGGATCTGCCAACTGGCTTGTGCGCTTAGGGCATCGGTGCGTAGTTCTACGGTCACATTCTCCGTGCAGGTAACTGGTTGGCATTGGCAGTCGCTCGTGATGGCGCCTTGTTGGAATCCGGGAGCCTCACTTGCATCGCAGGCATCACCCGGCACACCAGCCCGGAACGGACATGGATCCTCATCGGCACAAAGTCCGTCCTCGTCCACATCGTTCTCGGCATCGTTCGGGCACACATCGCAGCTATCGCCCAGACCATCCTGATCGGCATCCGCTTGATCCGCGTTCGCGACCTGCGCACAATTGTCGATGCAATCGGCAAAGCCATCACCGTCGCTGTCGACATCCACAACACCACAGCCACAAACCCCAGGTTCGGTCTTGTTCGTATCCTCGGGGCATCCGTCCAGCTCATCGCAGAGGCCGTCACCATCGGTATCATCGGCAAGACTGATGGTCAAGCTGGCTTCATCCGTGCTGCAACCATTGCTGACCAATACCGTGTAGCTACCTCCTAGTGCTCCGGTAACCGTTACGGCTTGCTCACTATTCGTTGGTGCAAAGGCACCACTTCCGGTCCAGTTGAATGTGTAGGGTTGCTCTCCAGTCAACACCATGACGGCCAATTCGAGTTCACCTGTCGCACAAACGGGACTATTGCTGATCACATCATCGATCAACACCACATCGCAATCCGTTACGACAGAGGATGTGTTCGAGAATACACTTTCGCAGGAGCCGATGATGGCACGCACACGGTAGTAGTAGGTCTCATCCAATACCAAGCCAGCGACAGCCAATGAATTCCCGCCAACTGGCAACGCTTCGTAACCAGCAACGAAGGAGGGTGTTGAACTCGGCACTTCACTGTCATGAGCGCCAAGTGTGCTTTGCGTATCGCTCGGGTAGGTATCCCACTGACCAGGCACGTAGGTGGTGGATGGTTGCGTGATGCCGACCTTCCGCACCAGGTTCTTGTCCGCACCGAAGTTGTCGCCTGAACCGCTACCCGGTGTACCCACCACATCGATGTTCACACCGTTCTTGGCAAGTGACACGGGATCATTCCCGTTGAAATTGATCACCGTGTTGTTCGATACTGCAGGACCAGACCAAACCGCACTGCCATGCTTGTAAACGATGGTGGCCCCGGATGCAAGGGAACCACTGAGGACCAATTGTTGCGAAACGGTCGCAGCGCCGTTGGAGTACAAACGCAAGCTGTAAGGAGACAGGTCTACGGTGGCCCCAGTTCCGTTGTAGATCTCGATGTACTTATTGAAGCTGGACCCTTCGGCATATTCCGAAATGAAGAGATCAGAGGCAGACGCTTCAACTGCGAAATTCGGCTCGGTGCTCACATCCAGGAGGTAACCACTTGCATCAGGTACCAGTTGCCAATTGGCCGTGAAGCCTGCACTGAATATGGCAGTGGCTTCTTCAACGGTTGGTGCCGGTGGTGCGGTAGTCGAGAACGACACCACTTCGCCATGATGCGTACCTCCCGCGTTGGTCGCATACGCACGGTAGTAGTAGTTAGTACATGGTGCCAACCCGTCGATCACAACACTCCAAAAGTCACCAATGGCTGCTGCTGGTGCGACAATGCCCGTGCCGGGAATGAATGCTGGTACCGTACTATACTCCACGCCCATGGCTGTTGGGTCGGAGCAACCCGCAGCCGACAATGAACCTGTGAGCTCAGCATGATCAAGGCCGATGTTCACCGCGTTCAACGTTACTGCTGTTGGTGGTGTGTCGATGCCCGTCCCGGAAACAGGCACGTTGGTTGAAGTCCCTCCACCGACGATGGGCAGGTCTCCGATGTAGTCGATGGATTGTGTAGGCAGGAAACGAAGCGTGACCTCCACTTGCAGATCACCGCTGTGATCGAAGGTCAAGGACGGCACATAGTCGAACGTGTTCGGATCGAAGAAGTCGAAACCCACCAACGGTCCAACAACTACCGGTATCGCCGGATCGAGATCGGAACCATTAATGATGAAGCTGGTCGTTGCGGGAAAGAAGGTATCCACACAAGTTTCACCGAATGGTTCCACCGCACCGGCTTCAAGCATCGGCTCGCCGGAACCTTGAAAGTCGAAGGGGCCGGTCTCGTGGTTGAATGCGCTCTTGTTACCACCATTGATGGTGATGCCCGCTGCAGAACCCGTGAAGGTGATCGGTGTGGAAGCCGGTGTGACGTTCGCGTTCACATTAGCAAGTACGAAATAGTGCTGCACTCCAGAAGTAAGCGCTTGAGAAACCCCGGTCAACTGGATGTTCCCTGCGTTAAGGGTGAAGGTGCCGACCAAGCTATTGTCCCCTGTGGTGAACGGATCCGCATCCACCGAACGGACCAGTCGGATATTGTTGAGCGAAGCAGCGCTACCGGTGTTCGTTGCCAGTTGTAATGCGGTGATCACCTGGCTCGCAGGTGCTGTTCCGGACGAAGCATTGGACGAAGCCGTGAACGCGAACACTGCCTGATCCGTTGCACTGGCGACCAATGGAGGTAGCGCCGTATTCCCGTTCAACACTGCGAAGGTGGCCAGCGCTGTTGGCAACGGTGGCGGAGGAATGGTCAAGCTGAAGTCGTCGATACCCAAGGCCTGTCCGTTGGTACTGCCACCGTTGCCGGTCAAGGTCCAACGGAAGTAGTAGCTGCCACCAACAGGAATGTTGAGTCCAGCCAAAGTGAAGCTCTTTGCCGTACTTCCAGGTGGGTTGAAGATGGTGGTGTTCGCTCCATCAGCGGGAAAGGCGTGGTCACCAGCTGCGAAAGCCGTGCTTGCCGAGGACGTGCTTCCGTGGAAGAACGACCAGTTCCATGCGCGCGATCCGGAACGATATTTCTCGTAGTTGAAGGCTAGCTCCAAGGTGGTGATCGCCGCACCGGTGTTGTTATCCACGCGTAGCAAAATGGAGCGCGGCGAGGTGAAGGAACCACTGTTGAGGAAGCCCACCGAACGGTCGGTGCTGGAGGCTGTGATACCGTTGGCGAAGTTGTATATCCCACCACCGCTGCTGCTCGTCAACACCCCCGTTCCGGTGGTGCCTGCTGCCAAGGTGGTCGCGGTGGTTCCAGAGTTCCAATCCGTTCCGATACGGAATCCGGTCGGCAAGGCAGCGGTAGCTCCGCTTCCCATGCCGTTGAAATTCTGGGTGTAGGTGGATGTAGTGAGCGAGACTTGAGCGGTCGATGTCACCACCAGCAGCATCGCCATCAGCACTAGTCTACATCGCTGTAGGATGTGTTCCATGTTCTTCATTGTCGTTTGGTTGGGTCGGGAGTTCTCTCGGTAAGGGACCGTAAGGTTTCCGCGCCTACGTTAGCCCCGATCGATGCAGGATCTACGATTGCATCAGATCCATGTGAAGCATGTGAACCGTGCGGTGTTCTTCACGTAGGTCGGGCAATAGGTTGACCTACGTGAACAACTGATCCGAGCCACGTACGAAAGCGTAGAAGAGAGAAGGAGCCGCAAGTCAACCTTCAGCCGCGCACCACACGACCCTGGCAGGGTGGTCAATACCCCGGACCAAGCATGATCCGACTTACAAGATCAATGCAACAGGCGCACATGCTCCACGCGTGAACCGATCCGCGCTTCCAGCAAATGGACCAACTGGCTCGCCGGAACAGGTAAGACCAAAGAGCCACCAGATGCCTTCGTGGAATACTCCAAGCGACCAGCTGCATCATACACGCGGTACTCGACCTCTTCGCTAGCGTTGCTGCGCACGTGGACCGATGTCCCATCACTCCATGCCGTGAACGTTGACCGCTCATCGAAACGTACTGGAACCGCGTGCGATACGGTGGTCGTGCCATCGATATCCGTTTGCCGCAACCGGTAGTACGACAAGCCAGCGAAGGGTGTTGGATCGATGAGGTCGTACGTGACCAACGCACGGCTATTGCCAACGGCATCCACGATACCCACCACATCGAAATCGATCCCGTCGGAACTCTTCTCTACCGTGAAGTGGTCGTTGTCGAACTCCGAAACAGTGGCCCAACCGCAGCGGACTGTGTTCCCTTGTGCCGTGGCCGTGAAATGCAGCAAGGTGATCGGCAAGGGGTTCATCGCAGTGGCAGAACCCAAGGTGAACGGACCCAGTTGATTCTGCACTTCACCACTCGGCAACCAGCCGCCCCAGGCCGTTGTCGTAGCACCATCGTTCCCGCGTTCGCGCCAGATCGGTGTCATGGCCGCTGCATCCCACCACGCCACACGCAGATCGCTGGGCATATCCACCCCACAGCTGTAGGTGTTGTTCCAACTCAAGATCACCCGGGCATTGGGAAAACCGTTGCTACGATCCACGGTCCAATGCTCACAATCGCTAACGTGGTCAAGGTAGGGATCCAAATTGGTACCATAGGCCGTGTAGCTGCTCTGCCTGCGATAGCGCACGGTGAAGGCATCCGAAGTCGATCCGGCGATCTCGGTCAATTGCACGGGGCGATACATTCCTGCCTCACCCACCGGGAAAATGAATGCCGTATTGCCAACCTTCTTCATGGGTCCATCCACATGGCTACCATCGGTTGCGCCGGTTGTACTTGAGGTATTCTCCATGGTCAGGAGTGCGGTGTTGGTCGTCAGCAGCCTTCCACCCGGCGCAGCGTAGGTCAGCGTCAACGCACCGGTCATGCCGATGTTGGCAGCCAAGTCTACATCGTTCGCGGTCTTTCCCATGCGGATGGCGCCGAAACGTTCATCGAAACCATTGGTACCGACCGTTTGTGCGTTCGACCCTGAGAACCAGACCAACGAACCTTGTTCACTGAAGGCGGCCTCACCATCGTTGTTCTGATAATTCCCTTGCAGTTGCATCAGTCCTCCGGTGGTGCCTGTGGAGAGATCCAAATGCCCACCGTTCTCGATCAGCATATGGCCGCGGATCAGCATGGTGTTGGTACCCACTTCGTTCCGGAAGAATGCGGAAGCACCACCGGCAGCATGACCACTAAGGGTGAGGTTGCCACAGGAAAAGGTGCCCGTTGTAGCTGGGCCGGTGCTACCAAGGGTGATGCCGATGGGTGTTGTGGATCCCGTGCGGGTGACATTCACCGCGTTGGTCACCGCGAGCTGCCTTCCGCCGCGGACGTTCAACGACCATGCGTTCGCGTTGGTGCTGATAAGATCCAACGAAGCACATTGCGCATTGGCCGTGTATACTTCGCAGTGGTTCAATGCTGTTTGATCGATCCGCACGGCACTTGTGAGACCTGGCACCACACCATACCTCCAATTACGGCATTTGGCCCAATCGGTATCCACGCGCCCGGTCCAAATGAACGGAACGGGCGTAGTGGTCGTGGTCAGCGAAATGTCATCGATCTGGAAACCTTCATCGGTGCGGTCGAACGCAGAACCCACATTGCCCGCCATGAGCGTATTGAAGGTGGTGCAGTTGCCCCCTCCGCTAACACTGAACGCTCGGAATGCGATGGACGTGGTACCTGCGGGAACATTGTAGACCAACGGGTTCGCACATTGGAAAATGGAGCAAGGCGCATTGGTGCTTCCCGAACCGGACGTGCCACTATTCCATCCATACGCGTGATCGCTGAAACCGCCCACCTGACCAATGGTGGACCACACGCCATTGATCGCGACCTGCATGACGGCTCCTTCGCGTATATCCATGCCAGGGCCGGAACCCGAACGGACAGCGTGATGAATGGTGAGCTGGAGGCCAGCCAACCCGGTGACATCGATCGCGTTGAACGACACGGTACTCGACTCACCAGAGCGACCAACACGCAGGGCATTTGTGCCCGTACGCCGGGTTTCCGTGGTGACCACTCCACCGGAATAGGCCCAATCGTTGCAGGGTATGGTGGACTCGAAGCCCTGGAAGGCGATCACCGTTTGCGCGGACACAGCCAAAACTGGCATGGCCGAGAACACCAGAAAGCACAGGCGGTATAGCATCGTTTTCACGGCGGCAAAGCTCCGGTGTTTTCGTGCCCTCCATGTTAGGGCAGTATCAAAGATCCGGTATTCCCGGCTATGGCCTTCCGAGCATGGTATAACGTAAAGGTGAACCGTGCTTCATGCAGACGTGGTATTTTTGTGGTCTCGATGCCGAGGCTTCTCTCCCTCCCGTCAACCATGATCGCGTGGATACTGCTGGTTTCCGGCTTCCATGCTTCGGCTCAAACCGTGATCGTGAGTGAAGTTTCCAACGGCCCTGGTGGCGCTATGGAGTATTTCGAGTTCCTGGTGATCCCGGATGGGCCGGTGGAACCATGCACCCAGCAGTCCTGCTTGGATCTGCGCGGCTGGATCATCGATGACAACAATGGATCCCACGGCGCTGGTGGTGTGGCCCAAGGTGCTGCTCGTTTCACCAACAACCCGTTGTGGAGCTGTGTTCCGGTGGGCACGTTGATCACCATTTACAATGCAGAGGATGTGAACCCATCCGTTCCCGGCAACGACTACACACTTTCGGATGGGAACTGCAGCATCGTTATACCCAGCTCCAACTTCACCTACCTGGAATACTCCAACACCACGCCGGGCATAGCACCGTGCAACGATCCTGGTGGCTGGGGAACAGACCCGAACCCCTCTTGGGCAAGCAACCTGGCGCTGGCAAATGGTGGTGATTGTGTTCGTGTCTCCGATCCAGCTGGCTGTCTCGTCTTCTCTTTCTGCTACGGCAGTGTAAGCCAGAACGCAGATGTACACTTCCCCGGGAATGGCGCAGACGCTGTATGGTTCTTCAACACCGGCGATCCATACAATGCTGCATCCTGGGTGCAAGGTTGTGCCGGTGACATAGCAGCGTGTGGAAGTAATGACCAGACACCCGGCGCAGCCAACAGCCCGGCCAACGCGGCATGGCTGTCTACCTTCAACAATGGATGTCAGCCACCCACGGTGGAAACACCACTCGTGGTAACTGCCGATGTGACCGCCTCCTGTGGCTGCACTGGGACCGCATCGGCTTCGGCCACAGGATCCACTACACCCTATTCGTTCGTTTGGTATGCAGTTGACTGGACACCACTGGGGGTGAACACCGACGAAGCCACCGACCTCTGTGGTGGAACGTACCATGTCATCGCCACGTCAGCATCGGGCTGTTCCGATACAGCCACCGTTGTAGTGGTGGATCAAACGCCTCCAAATGCGGGCAGCGATGGCACCCTTGCGTTGTGCAGTGATGATGATGCGACGGATCTCTTCCTTCAGCTCGGCGGCACCCCGGATCCAGGCGGAACATGGACACCAGCACTGCGGGGTGGATCGATCTTCGACGCATCGACAGATGCGGCCGGTAGCTATACCTACACCATAAGCGGTGCCCCTAATTGCCCGCCGGCCAGCGCTGTGGTGAACGTTGCGGTAGGTACCGTGCCATCGGTAACGGTCAACGTGTCGGACCAGATGTGTGCTAACGATGCCAACGGTTCCATCGAACTCGCCTTCGATCCGGCAGGCACCTACACCGTTACCTGGAGCGACGGACTTCCGAATGGTGCGATACAGAACGGGCTTTCAGCAGGTACGTACAATGCACAGATCACTAGTACCGGTGCGTGCGGCACCACTGCCACCGCTACGGTGAACGCACCGGATCCTTTGGTGATCGTGCCGACGACCTTGCCCGCTGCCTGCGGCAATTCCGATGGCTCGGCCTGCGCAACGGTCACCGGTGGAGAGGCGCCGTACAGCTATCTGTGGAATGATCCCGCAACGCAGACCGGCTCATGTGCCACGGGCATTCCAGCCGGCAACTATTCCGTTACGGTGACCGATGCGAATGGCTGCACCAGTGACCAGAATGCGACGGTGATCGGGCAAACATCGAATATCACCGTTTCCCGTGAAGCATCTGATGTCAGCTGCGCGGGTGAAGCCGATGGTGCGATCTGGTTGGAGATCAGTCCTCCCGGCGAATATGATGTGGACTGGAACGGTCCAGATGGTTATACCGCCAACGGCACAGCGATCGAAGACCTCGAAGCTGGCAACTACTCCTTCGTGGTGACCGACCCGCTCGGTTGCTCGGTGGATGGGATCGAAACGATCGAAGAGCCACTCTTGCTCCAGCTGGATGCCACCACACAAGCCACTTCGTGTGTTGGAAGCTGCGATGGTATCATCACGCCTTCCACCACTGGTGGCACACAGCCATGGGCCTACTTCTTGGACCAAGACCCGATCACACCACCATTAAACGACATCTGTGGTGGCGAATACGTATTGACCGTGCGCGATGCCCTTGGTTGTGAACGTTCCATCACGTTGACCGTAGATGAAGGTCTTGCGGGCGTTGTACCCGACCTGACCGCCATTGGCCCATTCTGCTCCGATGATGACGCCGTGCTGTTGATCGCATCGCCTAGCGGTGGTACGTGGACCGGCGCCGGCGTCATCGCGAACAGCCTATTCAGTCCTAATGCCGCTGGTGGTGGAACACATTCCCTTTCGTACACACTGCCCTGCTCGGACCCAGTGCCGCTGATCGTGCAGGTTTTCCCGACGCCGAATGCTGCCTTCCTACTGCCAGTTGGCGAAGACCTTATCGTCAGGAACGTAAGCACCGCCGCCAGCATCTACGCCTGGACCGTGAACGATGAACCCAGTGGCGACCTGCTGGATCTTGCACTTGCGCCGCCAGAAGCCGGTGGCGAAGGTGTGCAACTGGATATCTGCCTTATCGCTTCCAACCAACTGGGCTGTTCGGATACGACCTGCTCCATCTTCACCTACCCCACGGACCATTCGCTCTATGTTCCGAATGCATTCACCCCGAATGGTGATCAATTCAACGACCAATTCCTTGTTGCCTGGGCCGGGCCCGAACCAACGAACTTCGAGTTGTCCATCTTCGATCGATGGGGAGAACGCATCTTCACCAGCACCAACAAGGATGGCGGTTGGGATGGTACGACCAATGGCCAGCAGGTGCCGATCGGTGTTTACCCGTGGCGGTTACAAGCCACCGTGCAACAGGAACAAGTGGTCCTGATCGGTCACGTGACCGTGGTGCGTTGATATTCGCCGTTCCCAGCGTTCAAGAAGGAACAGCGCACGCCCTTAGAGCGCATGCGGTACCCGGGGCCACGCCGAACCCAAGAACTCATTTCTTCGCTCCTGGTGCAGGAGTCAACGTCCTACCAAATTGCTGATAGACGGAGAGCAGATCGTAATTCACGCAGGACCGCAACATCTTGCCATCCTTCAATCGTGTATCGAAGAAGAAGGGCACCGTGAAGCTCTTGCCTGTGCCCTGATGTGTAGCTGAATAGGTACCCCAGAAATGCAGCCGATCAGCTACGGATGCCATGCGTAAAAACACCTGTTGTGAACAGGGCCGGAAAAGACAGAGCGGGCCTTCCGGCTACAACCACCCGCCTTTCAGCTACACCCGCGATAATGTGCCCGGGGACCTTTGCCCCATCAACCTGCCAACGCATGCCCCGCTTCGATCACCTTCCGCGCCTTTTCAAGAGCCTCCTGCTGCTGTTGTTCTTCGCGCCGCTCACCGTTGCCGCACAGACCACTGCCGCCGACAAGATCACCGGCATCTGGCTGAGCGAAGGCGGCGATGTGCAACTGAAATTCGAGATCTTCCGCAAGGGTGACGCCTACTTCGGCAAACTGCTCTACGCCTCTACGATGTACGAGGCCGATGGAAAGACACCGAAGAAGGACTTCAAGAACCCGGACAAGGCACTGCGGACCCGGTCGCGCCTGAACATGCAGAACCTGAACGGGCTGAAGTACGCGGACGGCAGCTATACGGATGGCACCTTGTACAACCCCGACGATGGCCGCACCTACAGCCTGAACGCCACCTTGAAGGGCAATG
>JAEYWT010000361.1 GCA_023428865.1 Bacteroidota bacterium
CGTGTCTTCCTTCAGCGTACTCGCTTCGAGGTATTCCGCGTAAGTGCTCAACGGCCGCGCATGGAACACGCGCACCCGCTCGGCGATGAGGTCGATGTTGGCTTGCGCTTCGTTGTACTGCAGCTCCAACTTCTCGTGGATGTCGAAGAAGTCGCCACCGGTAACGTTCCAGTGGTAGTTGCGCAGTTTCTGGTAATGCACCTGATAGTTCGCGAGCAGGATGTTGAGTGAATCCACGAGCTGCTTGCGTTCAGCGGCGGTCCAGTGTAGGGAGTGGCGTTTGTTGGTGTTCGTCGTAGCCATGGAGAGTGTTTTTCCATGACTTGCGCAGCTTCTGTGCCGATCGCGGAAAGCGCTTGGGAACGGCACTTTTCTTTCCGAGAACCGTGGAGATAAGTTCCCGACTGTGGAAGTGTGGCGGCGCTAGGCAAGCCTACTATACGTTCCTCGATCTACCGCTCCACCACTCTGAACTCCACCCTTCGGTTCAGCGCGCGGTTCTCTTCGCTGGTGTTCGGCTTCAGCGGTTTGGTCTCGCCATAACCTTTCCAGGTGAGGCGCTCCTTGTCGATCTTCTTCTTCACCAGGTAGTCCACCACAGCTTTGGCGCGGTCGTCGCTCAGCTTCAGGTTGTAGGTGTCGCTGCCTTGGTCGTCGGTGTGGCCTTCGATCTCGGCGCGTAAGAAGGGGTAATCGGTCATCACATCCACCAGCTTGTCCAATTCCTTTTCGAAGCCGGGCATCAGGGTGGCCTTGTCGAAGTCGAACTGCACATTGTCCAAGCGTACGCGTGTACCAACGGCGGGTTCCACCTCGTGGATGTCCACCGTCTTGGTGCTGGCATGGTCGGGCACGATCTTCTTCGGCGGTGGCGGCACGCTCTGCTTTGGCTTGGGCGTAAGGGGCGTGCCCGGTGGGGCCAAGCGCACGTTCACATCATCGATGTAGTAGTACGCGCCACGTTCGCCATCTGGTTGGCGTTCGTGGTTGGTCACT
This sequence comes from Bacteroidota bacterium, assembly GCA_023428865.1. Lineage (GTDB taxonomy): Bacteria > Bacteroidota > Bacteroidia > Flavobacteriales_F > PHOS-HE28 > PHOS-HE28. The sequence goes on from JAEYWT010000361.1 coordinate 997, forward strand.
TCATCCCCATAGAAGTTGCCGATCAGGATGAAGCGCTCTGTTCCCGTGGCATCGAATACGCCGCTCACCTTGTGCCACCCACCTTTCATCATCTTTTCTTCGTTCACCTGTGGGGTGATGTACAAGGGCAGGCAATCGCGCGTGGACACCGGTGTTTCCTGCAATGCGATGCCGATGTTGTTGCTGGCTTCGTTGCTTCGCGCGCTGCGCAATACCCAGCACTCAGCGATGTAGCGCTGACCGGCTTCCAGTGGTGCAGGCAATTCGTTCTGCAGGTATTCGTGCCAATAGGTGGGCGTGTTGCCTTTGCCGTACACCTTGATGCCCGCCATGGCCTGGCCACTATGTGTGCTTTGTTTGCCGCCGCTGTGCTTGCTCGGGTGCGACCAACACTCGCTGTCGTTCTTGGTGCTGAAATGGTCTGGCGTGGTCTGGGTGGGCGAGTGCCAGCCGGTCATGTTCGCGTTGAACTTCGCGGGGTCCTGGGTCCAACTGCAATAGGTGCGCACGCTTTCCTCGAAGCCCGGATTGGGCACCAGGTTGGGCATGGTGTCGTTCAGCAACCCGCGCTGCAGCAGGTTCTGCGGAAGGGCTGCGGTCGGGCTCAGGAGCAGGGCGAAGAGAAGCGTACGATGCATGATGATCAAAGGTACCGGGTGCGGATAGGGGTGTAGGGCAATTTTCGCGCCGGGGTTTGAACAGGTGCTTGTGAAGGTGGACGTGTTGTGGCTCTACCCGAGTGTGGCGATGGCGTAGCACACGTGGCGGCTTTTGTGCTGTTCCCTGTGCCGTGGATCCTTTTTCCACGGATCTTGTGCGCCAGGCAACGACGGCTTTTCCGTCAACGTCTTCCGCCTTCATGCGCAAACTGTTCGCCGTAGTCAAGGAAAGCCTTTCCGCTGCAGAGGATACCGACTATACCGGTATCGGTGTGCGGCGTGCCATCGTGCTGCTCAGCATACCCATGGTGCTGGAAATGGCCATGGAGTCGGTGTTCGCGCTGGTGGATATCTTCTTCGTGAGCCGCCTGGGCAAACACGCCATCGCCACCGTGGGGTTGACGGAAAGCGTGCTCACCCTGGTGTATTCCCTCGCCTGGGGTTTGGGCATGGGCATTACGGCCGTGGTGGCGCGCAGAACGGGCGAGAAGGATGCGAGCGGTGCGGCGCGCGCTGCCATGCAAGGTGTCCTGCTCGCGGTAGCCTTGGGCGTGTTGATCGCCATTCCCGGTGTGATCTATGCGTATGACATCCTCGCGCTCATGGGTGCAGAGGCCGATGTGCTCGCAGAAGGTCCTACGTACATGCGCATCATGCTCGGTGGTAACGTGATCATTTTGCTGCTCTTCGGGATCAACGCCATTTACCGCGGTGCGGGCGATGCGGCCATGGCCATGCGGTCGCTCATGATCGCCAATGCCATGAACATCCTGCTTTGCCCATTGCTGATCCATGGTGTTGGTGGCTGGGCGGGCTTCGGCATCATGGGTGCGGCCATGGCCACTACCATCGGTCGTGGCGTGGGCGTGTGTTACCAACTCTTCCACCTCTTCGATGGTCGCGGTCGTATCTCATTGAAGGGCATGCCTTTGTTGCTGGATAGGGAGG
>JAEYWT010000014.1 GCA_023428865.1 Bacteroidota bacterium
CCCCATGAAGAGAACAGGAAACTGGATCGCCTGAAACATTGAACCTAGCAAAGTACCCCTTTCGTACAGCACCCGAGGCACCCATACTAGTAGCGAGCGCTTGAAAGGAGCCATCAGGGTCAACATGAACATCCGTAAAGTGGTCCTGACCAGACCATCCATAACTCTTCAACCATAAGAGCGTACCTCCTGCATTGAACTTGGCGGCAAACGAATCTGCATTCCCCGCTCCGATCGAATTCGTGGACCCCACGACCAGTACATCCCCATTATCCATTTCTGATATCGCCCTCACCTGACAATAAAACGCCATTGGCAAAATCCTTCTGACCCAGATCACAGCGCCATCAGCATTGAGCTTCATGACCGAACCATCCTCTTGACTAGTTCCAGTACCATCCATGGTTCCCCCAATGTAGATAGCACCTGATGGGCCAGTTGCGAGAACCATGCTTAACCCACCATCATCACCACTAACATGGAAACGCTTTGCCCAAACCAAATTCGACCCTTGAGTATACCGCGATAGTATGAAATCATAGGTACTCGAGAACCCATTAGAAATACCTGCAGCATAAACATCGCCATTCACATGTTCCACGGTCTGAACGACATAATCGTTCCCTGGACGTTGCATAGTAAGTCTAGGCTGGTCGTACTCACACTGAGCTGATGCCGTTGTCTTCGTAAAACAGATCACGGCGACGAATATGGTTCGAAGAACAATAAAGACAGAAGACCCATTGACCGTTCTCAAAGAACTCCGATCGACGCACACTAATGACCAAAACACCCAAAATGTCATCATGTTCGCGCAATCTTTTTGGCTATCATTCATTTGCACCGGCATTGGTTGAGAGCTTGGGTTTCGCTACCTGAGCCCCCTTGCCTCTCAGCAACCTATGGATAAAGATAATTCCTAGCGGTTACATTCGTGCGCTTCTTTCAACCTGCGCATTGCCGGATAACGATTCCATGGGCTTTCAAGGGCACACCCAGAGTACGCGATACAATCCGTCCCTGTATTGCCAACGTTCTTGTATAACACTCAATTCCAGCCATATAGCTAGCTTTCCCAATGGGGCTCGATCGCAGGGATCGGAGTACAACGCAACTCCGTCATGGATGCTATCACGACACTTAGTGCCGTGGGGCCAGTCTGCTATACTTCAACCAGATCAAGGTCAGGTGATTCCAATGTCACCTACACCGACCCCAAGAGGAATTGCACACGCCTTTCGGCCTTCGCTGAGCCCCAATTTAAGCGCAGATCTGTCAGACCATTGACCCTGCTTGATTTTGCACCCTACAATACAGTTTTGTATTGACCGTGTATAGATAACCCCAGTCAATCCGACGAATTCGTAGACAAATGCACAACAACTCCTCCTACCAGCTCCCTCGTCCAGATCTACTCGACCAACTCCGAACGCCCAGTGCTGTTCTAGATGTCGGCTGCAATAATGGAGCGGTGGCACGGGCATTGAAGTCTCGACATCATGAGGCACAAGTATGGGGTATTGAGATAAACCCTGACGCTCTTGCACAGGCATTACCAATCCTTCGAGGTGGGTGGTCTTTGGATCTTGATAACCTTTCCGAACTGAAAACTAGCCTAGGCACCTTGGAATTCGACCACATCATCGCTGGGGATGTACTAGAGCATACGGTCAAATTCCAAGAAATAACAGGGATCTTATACGCTCACTTGAAACCTGGCGGTAGGATTATCATCTCCGTACCGAACTACGGGCATTGGCATACACTCTGGGTATTCCTAACCAGAAAGTGGCAGCGAAATGAACGAGGGATCTTCGACAAAACACATCGAACCGTAATCATGCACGGCAACTTGCCCGAATTCGTTAAGGAGTGCCCCGGGGGTACATTGCGTTTGGTGAAACGGAATTTCAGGTTCTTCGAAACCAAACGATTCTGGAAACTGAACATGGTCTTTACCTATATGCTGTTCCCCATTCTTCTTGTGCCATATCTAAAGGACTTTGTGACCATGGGCTACGTATTTACCATCACGAAGCCTGTGAATGAATGAAGACTTCAGTGGTAATGGCGACCTATAACGGAGGTCGATATCTTGGTAGTCAACTACGCAGCATTCTGGATGGCTTTGTCGTACCCGACGAGATAATCGTTGTCGATGATGGTTCGACCGATGATACACATGCCATTCTTAAAAAGTATCTACCTGCTTTTCCAAGTAGTCAGCTCATACTCAATCACTCGAACTCTGGAGCAACTTCAAGTTTCGTCTCTGCTACCCTGGCATCCACGGGAGATCTCGTGTTCTTTGCTGATCAGGATGATGTATGGTCACGAGATAAAGTCTCCACCATGCTCGAGGCCGCTTCCTCGCAGCACTCCTCCTTGAAACTCATATTTTCCAATGGAGTCATCACAGATGCCGAACTGCATAACTCGGATAGAACCATTTTCCAAACACGACGAAGGCCGATACAGATACCGAATGCTGAGAGGCTCAAAATTGATATTGCTGCCAACCCGGACATCAAAGGCTGTACTATGGCCATTGATGGCTCCTTCGCGAGAGAAATACTCAGGCGGTCGGATCCCTCATTCAGTATTTATTGGGGGCACGATCATTGGTTGGCCTTGTTCGCATACGGCCTGGGAAAGGTCAAAGCTCTAGATAAGATTCTGATCCAACATCGTTTCCATTCACAGAACACTTCACGCGCTGAGCGATTTTCCTTGTTTTCCCATCGCCATATCCACTCCTACATTAAAAAAGCTCAAGCCCAAAGTCATGATCATCTTGTTCAACGCTACTTGATCGCAATCGAACATGCGAAATCGTGGGGTGATCAGTTCGACACTGAACTAATGCTCGCGCTACAAGAAATACTGAGTGCTGCAGAGGAGCGACGCTCAGTTACTAAATCCCAATGGTACATGCGCCCGGTAAAAGCGTGGGCGATATACCGAAGTGGAAAGTATCATAGATTCTTCAATGGTGGAGCTACTGCAATTCGGGACATCTTTCTATGAGCTCTCCCTGTTGAGGTTCGCAATGGCCCTTAAAGCAAGATCTTGAAGTTCACGTGTCAAACCAAATGCAAACGCAACTGTCCAGTATATAAGCGAGGTTACAACCATAACGATCACTAGATCCAGAGCCGCAAAGCTGGAATTGGGTATGAATGTCAATGCTATGCACAGTACAACTACTATTAGCATAACCAATATGGTTCGCCGATCGAACGGCCACAGCTTGTAACGCCGCCACAGGAACCACGTCCGGAAGATGTTGACCGATACCAACGCGATCAGTGTGGCCCATGCCGCGCCAACGATGCCCATGCTACGGATCAGAAAGAAGTCGGCGACGAGGTTGATCACGAGCATGGACAAGCTGCTGATCGCATCCAGCTTGTAGGCCCTGGACATGCTGATGATGCCCACCCCCAATTGCACGGCGCTGGTGATGAGGTAGGCCATGGCGATCACCAAGACCACATCGGCGGCTCCGGCGTATTCCGCAGGAAGCAGCAGGAAGAGGTCGTCCACACCCACCCAGATGAGCACGAAGAAGTAGCCGCTGATGAGCAATTGCACCAGCGAGGAACGGCGATAGAGCGCTGCTATGGTGGCCATGTCCCGGCGTTTCCAAGCGTCGGCCAACAGCGGTACGGCGGCTTGTTGGATGGCACGCGCAGGTGTGGCAATGACCGATCCGAAATAGAATGCCACCGCGTAGTGCGCCACGTAGGTGAGTGAGTTCGCGCCCAGCAAAGCGCCGATCATGAGCTGGTCCATGTTGCCGAGTACGATACCGGCAAGGCTGGCCGACAGGGTGAAGGCGCTGTACGTCACCATGCTTCGCCCCAACCGACGAGGCATCCAGCGATATGGCCATCCGATGGCCCACACACCAGCTCGGCGCAGATCCACCACCAGCAACAGGGTACAGACCAGGAAGACGAGCGTATACCACACCATGAACTGGCCGAACGGCATGGGCTTCCACGCCTGTAGGCCGATCAGCGCAGTTTGCAATACACGCAAGGCGAATTCGCGGATGAAGGTGGGCTGCACCGTGCGCCGCAACGAGCGACTGTAACTGCGCAGAAGGATGAAGTAGACCTCGCTGAAGACGAGTGGCAGGACGAGGAGCCCATACGTTCCGTACAACGCATTGCGGTCGGCGAAGACCTGGGTGAAATAACCATGCAACAAGGCGAGCACCAGGCAAGCCAGCAAGCCCATGATGGTGCCGAACGATAGCAGCAGACCGAGTATGCCCCGATTCGCGCGGCCTTCATCGCGGAAGTACGGGAAGTACCTGATCACCGTGTTCTCTGCACCGAGCTGTGCTATCTGCGCGGCGATGGTGGCGATGGAAACCAACAAGCGCGTGAGACCGAACTCATCGGCTTGTAGCACGCGCGGGTACAGCACCACCACGTTGACAAAGCCCAACGCGATACCGAGATACGCGAGCACCGTGTTCTGTGTGGCTTGTCTGGCGATGACCCCCATGGCTCGGGCGAAAGTAGCCTACGGTACTACCGCAATGCGCTGTTCGTTGAGCAGCTCCACCATGGTCCTGGCCAATTCGCGGCGGTCATAACGTTGAATGTCCTGGCCGACCGTTGGCTGCACCCGATCGAAAAGAGAGCGGATGGCGGCTCGCATAGTTGGATCTGGTTCCCTTGGCGCTAAAAGATGTGTGCTGCCCAACACACGCGCCACATCGCCTGTGCTAGGGCCAACGGCAAGGATGGGGCGGCCTACGGACATGTACTCGTACAGTTTACCCGGAAGGATGCCCGCGCTGTTCGGTGTATCATTGATCGGCAAGAGCAGCACACGCGCACGTTGCATCTCCTGCATGGCCAACGCATGGCTCACCCGGCCCAAACGCTCGATATGCCCGCCAAGTCCAGCCGCAGTGGCGCTTTCCACCACGCTGTGGTCCACCGGACCCACGAATCGTAGAACGAAACGTTCGCGGAACGTGGGATCCACCTCGCCAATGCCAGCCAATGCCTTCCACAGTCCAGGTAGGTCGCGGGTAGCGCTCATGGAGCCGATGTGGACCAGGCTGAACCGATCATCCACGGCAATGTTCTCCTCGGGAACGTCCGCGCGGTCGAAGCCGTTGGTGATCACCTCGACGTTCTTAGCACCCAAGGCTTCAAGGTCATTGGCCCAGCTCCAACTCACGGTGACCACACGATCCGCATGGGTGAGCACCTCGCGCTCCAACCGATGCTGCTTGCGATCCGCCCAGTTGGTGAGCGATAGCTGCCCGTAGAAATCGATGCCTGTCCACGGGTCGCGGAAGTCGGCGATCCAGGGTAGCCCGGTAGCACGCTTCAGCCCTTGCGCGATCAGGTGCATGCTGTGTGGCGGCCCGGTGCTGATGATCGCGTCGACAGGATGCTCCTTCACATAGTCCTTCAAGAAACGTATCGAAGGTTTCACCCACCACACGCGCGCATCGGGAATGAAGAAGTTGCTGCGCACCCACAGCGCGAGATCCTCTTTCCAGCCACCGGCGCGCTTCTCGCTGAGGAAGGCCGTTTGCACGCGCTCGCTCTGCGCACGACCGGTGAAGCGTTTGTACAGCGAGAACGGCTCGGTGATCGGCTGTTTCACCACTTCTACCTGCACACCCACATCCTTCAACAATCCCGGATCATCGGCCACCACTTCGGGGTTCTCCGGCGTGTACACCACCGGCTGCCAGCCGAACTCCGGCAGGTACTTGCTCATCTTCAACCAGCGATACACACCGGCGCCACCATTCGGCGGCCAGTAGTAGCTGATGATGAGGACCCGCTTCATTCCTTCCGCAAGGCGGACCGCGCTTCGCGGACCAAGGCTCCCAAAGCCAACAAGAGCACCAAGGCACTAGCGGCCATCATGTATGGGCGCGAGCTGTGGAAGGGCTTGCTGTGGATGCTGAAGACCACTTCGTGCTCCCCGGCCGGTACACGTAGGCCACGCAACACATAGTCCACACGTGCATGATCCACGGGCTGGCCATCGATGCTAGCCTGCCAATCGGGACCATACCAGATCTCGCTGAACACCACCACACCACCAGCTTGTGAACGCACAGTGTAAGTGAGCTTGTTCGTCTCGTAGCTGGTGAGCTCGGCGCTGGCAGATGGATCAGGTGAAAGCGGTGCATCACCGATCACCGTACGGTAACGCTCATCCACCAAGGCGGTGCGTGCCGGATCGAAAGCGCTCAACGCCATGATCTCCGCATCGGCATCCTGCTGCCACTTCACTTCATCCACGAACCACGCTGCACCCAGCGCATTGGTATTGCGGATCGGCGGACGTTCCGGGTTGTAGATCAAGTAGCGCGTGTTGAGCATGTTGAGCACACCCTCCTTCGCCAGCAGGCTGTCGATCTGCGGCAGCGATGTACCGCTCTGCAACAGATCACCCACACGCTGCATGGCCGCGCCCAGTTGGAATTCGATCAACTCCTGGTAGCGCTTCAACTTGGCTCCGTGGTAACCACCTAGGCTACGGTGGAAGTAGCTGACCTGCGTGCTGTTGAATGGATTGTTCAACGAGAGCACGCGATAGCCACCGTTGTTGCGGCGCAGGCTCTGGAAGCGGGAAGCCAACTCTTCATCGGGTTTCAGCCCCTTGCTGGCACCACGTTCGTTCTGTTTCTGATCCTTCAAACGAGCCAACACCACCTTGTGTGCCTCCTCTGCGGCCGGGTTCCACTCCGCCTCCAAGATGGCCTTGTCGGCGACGGTGGGCACGAAGGGTTTGTTCAGTTCATCCAGATCGGCCCATTGCACGTAGCGCCCCTTGTCCTTCTCATTGTGCATGTAGCGCTTGGCCACAGTGACCTGGTCCAGCAACACCAAGAGCCCAAGCCCAGCAACGAACACCGTACCACCTACGACCTTGCGACCGAAGAGGAACAAGAGTATGCCCGCGCCGAGCACGAAGGCGAAACTGCGCCACACGTCAGCGGTGAAGATGCCGATGCGCACTTCCTTCAGGTTCTCCACGAACATGGCCACCTGCGATCCCATCTGTGGCGAACTCTCGGCCTGCTGCGTGAGCATGACCTTTTCTTGGTCGCTCACGAAACTGAAGAGGCTGTCCGGCGCCATGCCGAACGCCAGCAGCAGCACGAGCACGCTGCCCACACCGACCATGGCGCGCTTCTCCATCAACTTATCCCAGGCTGCCCCCGTAGCGTTCCGCGCCTTCAGCAAACGATCCACATACAATACCGCCAATACCGCCACCGCCAGCGAGAGCACCACGAGGATCATGGTGACCGAACGGAACTTGTCGTAGCCGGGCACATGCTCCAAAAAGAAGTCGGTGAGCGGCATGTGATTGCGGCCCCACGAGAGCAGGAGCGTAACCAACAAGGCACTGAACAGCGCATACACCAGGCCATCGCGCATGAGCACCAGACCTGCGATCAAGTAGATGATCAACAAGGCACCAGCCAGCAGTGATGCTTTGATGCCCACCACCGCCACCGTGTTGTCCAGTTCGTCGAACGGTGCCGCGTTGGCGATGCCCACCTGCAAGGCCAGCAGGATCACCGAGCCGAGTATCCACCACCGATCACGCCCTTCCGCCTGCAACAACAGCAGCAACATGAGCACGAGGATGATGGCACCACCGTATTGCGGACCGGCCGTGCTGTACTGATCACCCCAGTAACGGTTCATCTGAGCGATGTTCTGGCGCAACCGCGGGTCGGCCTTCGCCACCTCCGGTCCATTGCCGATCATGCTGCTGGAACCACCCTTCGCATCGGGCACCAGGAAGGTGAAGGACTCCTGCTTGCCATAGCTGTACTGCGTCACATAATCGCGGTCCAATCCAGCGGTGCGCAAGCCTTCATCCTTTGAACCATCGGGCAGGATGGTGAGCTCGCTCTTGCCGCGCGTGCTGTACTTTCCATATTCCACCGTGCTCCACAACATGCCCATGTTGCAGACCAAAGCGAGCACCACCGCCACCGCACCGAGTCCTGAGCGTATGGCGAAATCGGGCAATGCCTTCTCGCGGAACGCACGGGCCGCTTCCGAAAAGCCGAAGAGCACGAGCAACATCGCCAGGTAGTAGGTGATCTGCACGTGGTTCATCATCACTTCCAAGCCCAGGAAGAGCGCCAGAAGTGCGGCACCGGTCCACTTGTCGCCGCGGTACAAGAGGTACATGGCACCGAACACCAACGGCATGTAGCCGATGGCGTTGGCCTTGCTGGTGTGGCCTGCCGGCAGGATAACGAAGAAGTAACTGCTGAAGGCGAAGGCGATGGCGCCCACCACGCTGAGCCACGGATCCACCTTGAGGATGCGCAAGAGCACGTACATGCCCAGCAGGTAGAGGAAGAGGAAGTTCGCCGGACGTGGTAGGAACCCGTGGAAGGCATCATCCACCACGGAAAGCAAGTTGGCCGTCCACTTCACCATGATCTGGTACGAGGGCATGCCGCTGAACATGCTGCCGGTCCACAGCGCTTCCTCGCCCGTGGCATCGCGGTGCTCGTTCACCTCCTGCGCCATGCCCTTCCATTGCTTGATGTCGTGCTGCACCAGCCCTTTGCCTTCCATCACCGGGGTGAAATAGGCCAGGCACAGGGCGTAGAACAGGGCCACCGCCGCCACAACGGGCAGCAGTCGTTTCCAGGGAAGGGCGTTCATGGTTGGAAGTAGGGGCTACTTGATCTCTTCAAAATCGGCATCCACGATGGTGCCGCGCGATGGACCGGATGAGCGGTCGTTGTCCGAAGGCCGTTCGATGCGCACGTCACCAGCCGGGCGCTGGGCTTCGTTGGTGCGCCGGGCTGGTGGCGCGTTCCGAGTTGCTTGGTAACGCAGGATCATGCGCAAGACCCACCAAGCGATCACCAATACGAGGATGGTGCGCAGGGTACCGTTGAAACTGGCTTCGGCTACGGTCATGGGAAGCGGCCAAAGATAGGCCCGGGGCCCCACCCGCCCCAGAACCCCTACCTTTGCCGCCGTTCTGCGCCGAATGAGCGCTTCGACCACCTTCCCCTTCTCCGTTACCATGTCTTCCTTCGAAGCGCTCGGCCTACGCGCCGAAACCCTCAAGTCCCTCGCCGATATCGGCTTCACCACCCCTACTCCCGTGCAGGAACAGGCCATCCCCCTGTTGCTGAAGACCGAGAAGGACGTGGTGGCGCTGGCCCAGACCGGCACCGGTAAAACGGCCGCCTTCGGCCTGCCCATGCTCGAATACCTGGATCCGCAGGACCGAACCATCCAGAGCCTCGTGCTGGCACCCACGCGCGAGCTGTGTGTGCAGATCGCCAAGGACCTGGAGCGTTTCAGCGCCAACCTGAAAGGCACCCGCATCGTAGCGGTCTATGGCGGCGCCAGCATCCGCGACCAGATCCGCGATATCCAACGCGGCGCCCAGATCATCGTGGCCACACCCGGCCGACTGCTCGACCTGATCGGCCGCGATGTGCTGGACCTGAGCACGGTGGACGTGGTGGTGCTGGACGAGGCCGATGAGATGCTCAACATGGGCTTCCAGGAAGACCTCACCGAGATCCTGGAGAAGACGCCGGAGGACAAGCGCACCTGGCTCTTCAGCGCGACGATGAGCAGCGAGGTACGCCGCATCGCCAAGCGCTACATGCGCGAATTCGAAGAGGTGAGCGTAGGGCCCGCCAACAGCGCGGCAGCCGCCATCCAGCACCAGTACTGCGTGGTCCACAGCAAGGACCGCTTCGCTGCACTGAAACGCTTCATCGATGCCGACTCCGACCTTTTCGGCATCGTGTTCTGCCGTACCAAACACGAGACCCAGGACCTGGCCACCGCACTGGTGCGCGACGGCTACAACGCCGACGCCATCCACGGCGACCTCTCGCAAGCACAACGCGACCATGTGATGGGCCGCTACCGTGCCCGCACCATCCGCCTGCTGATCGCGACGGATGTGGCTGCGCGCGGGATCGACGTGAAGGACGTGACCCACGTGTTCCACTTCGACCTGCCCGGCGAGGCGGAGAACTACACCCACCGCAGCGGTCGTACGGGCCGTGCCGGTCGCGCGGGTATCTCGCTCAGCATCATCGGTGTGCGCGACGTGAACAAGATCCGCCAGCTGGAACGTGCGCTGAAGACCCACTTCACCTACGTGCGTGTGCCCGGCGGTGCCGAGATCGGCAAACAGCAAGTGGTGGCCTACATGAAGCGCCTGAAGAGCGTTGAGGTGGACAGCGAAGGCCTGGAGGAACTTCTCTCCGAGGCCCGCGCCGAGTTGATGAGCTTCGAAAAGGAAGAGCTGATCGATCGGTTCATGAGCCTCGCGTTCAACCGCATCATTGAAGCACACCGCACCTCGTTCGACCTGAATGTGGACATGAGCCGCAAGGACCACAGCGCCCGCGCGGAACGGCCTTCTTCGCTGGAGCGTTTCAGCACCGGCCGCCAGATGTTCATCAACCTGGGCACCGCCGATGGCTTCGACAAAGGCAAGATGCTCGGCTACATCTGCGGCATCAGCGGCCTCAGCGGTGAACTGATCGGCCGCATGCTGATCAAGGACGTGTATTCCTTCGTGGACATCGAGCCCGACCACTTCGAGCAGGTGTTGAACGCTTTCCAGAACGCCAACTACAAGGGCCGCAGCGTGCGTGTGGATGCCGCAGCCGGTGGCAGCAAGGGCGGTGAGCCACGGCCTGCGAGTGGTGGTTACCGTGGTGGCGGCGGCGGTGGATACAAAGGTGGCGGTGGCGGATATCGCGGCGGGAACGACCGCCGCGGTGATCGTGGTGGCCACCAGAGCAGTTACCGACCCAACCGCGGCGAAGGCGGCGGCGGATACCAAGGCAACCGGGACAGCGGCGGCGGATCGCGCGGCTTCCAGAAGAAAGAAGGCTTCTACGAGCCCAAGCCGAAGTTCCCGAAGCGGGAGCGCAAAGGCTGACCGTTCCGCTGCACCGCTGCGGATCCCCGTTGACCTCGAGGTTCGTAGGGCATGGATATCCGGACACAACTGCTGAAGGGCAACAGCCGCGCCAATGCGGAAAACGTTGCCACCTACGTGGGCAGCAACCCGGGTCGCTTCCGCATCTTGATGCAGTGTATGTTGGATGTCGACCGGCGCACCGGACAACTCGCCTCGCACAGTGTGGCCA
>JAEYWT010000081.1 GCA_023428865.1 Bacteroidota bacterium
GTCTTCATTGTGACCCAAGATGAGGCCAAGAAGAACGAAGCCAAGTCCACCGCCGAAAAGAAGGCCTTGGGTAAGAAGACGTGGACCTACAAGGCCACCAATGTACGCGATGTGGCCTTCGCCAGCAGCCGAAAGTTCATCTGGGATGGCATGAACCAACCGGTGGGCAAGACCAATGTGCTTTGCATGAGCTTCTATCCGAAAGAGGGCAACCCGCTCTGGGAACAGTACAGCACCAAGGTGGTGGCGCATACCATCAAGACCTACAGCAAGTACACCACCGATTACATCTATCCGGTGGCGCAAAGCATCCACACCAAGAACATCGGCATGGAGTACCCGATGATCTGCTTCAACGGTGGCCGGCCCGAGAAGGACGGAACCTACAGCGATCGCACCAAGTATGGGATGATCGGCGTCATCATCCACGAAGTAGGCCACAACTTCTTCCCCATGATCATCAACTCCGACGAGCGCCAATGGACCTGGATGGATGAAGGCCTCAACACCTTCGTGCAGTACCTCACTGAGCAGGAGTGGGACCGCGACTATCCCAGCTGGCGTGGCAAACCACGCAACATCGTGGATTACATGAAGGGTGATCCCAACGCTGCACCCGGGCAGGTGAAGGCGCGTATTGAACCCATCATGACCAACAGCGAAAGCATCACGCAGTTCGGCAACAACGCCTATGGCAAACCCGCCACTGCGCTCAATATCCTGCGCGAAACGGTCATGGGCCGCGAACTCTTTGATCATGCCTTCAAGACCTACTGCGACCGCTGGAAATTCAAACACCCCACACCCGCCGATTTCTTCCGCACAATGGAAGATGCCAGCGGCGTGGACCTCGATTGGTTCTGGCGCGGCTGGTTCTACACCACGGACCATGTTGACATCGCCATCACGGGCTTCAAGTACAAACGCATGGATCCGCGTGATCCCGTTGCGGCCAAACAACTGCAACGGCAGGATAAGACCGCCGAACCCATCGACTTGAGCGGCGAGCGCAACAAGAGGGCAATCACGGAAGTCGTCGTAGAGCGCGATCCTGCCACGCGTGACTTCTACAACAGCTATGATCCGCTTACGGCCACCGATCGCGAGATCGCGGCGTACGAAAAGTGGAAAGCCAGCTTGAAGCCCGATGAGCTGGCCCTCTTGGAACAGGACCTGCACCTTTACGAAGTGTCCTTCAAGGACATCGGTGGCCTGGTGATGCCCGTGATCCTCGAATGGGAGTACGCCGACGGCACCACCGAAGTGGAGCGCATCCCCGCCGAGATCTGGAAGACCAGCGACGAGGTCACCAAGGTCTTCGTGAAACGCAAGGAAGTTCGGCGCGTGACCCTCGACCCCTTCCTCGAAACCGCCGACTGCGACCTCAACAACAACAGCTGGCCACCGCGCATGGTACCCACCCGATTCGATGTCTTCAAAGAGCGCGAGCGCGGGGGAAGGCCCAACCCCATGCAGATGGAACGGAATAGGCAACAGGGTGGGGAGATGAAGGGGCAATGATGATCATCTCATTTTCTAGTCCGCACGTGGGCGTGCCCCCGGCTCAAATGCATCCGGGGTCGGGTGCTCCGCTGTAGCCGGACTTGTCATGGCCTGCGGCTGCGGCTCTGCGGGGTCTGCTCGTGCCTTGCAGCCTCCTCGCTGCACGCATCCGCAGGGCCTTGCCTGCGCCGGGCTGCCGCTTCGCCCCCTCACGCGGGCAGCCTACATTGCTTTACCAAGTTTTTGAACGTGAGATCACCGCATCGATGAGCATCTCCAACATCCCTTTCCAGATCACCGAGTGGGACAAGGTCCCCGCCACCGTTCTACAAGGCGCCACCGGCACGGCCACCATGCGCATCCAACAGCATGGAGACCTACGCATCCGCATGATCGAATACTCCGCCAACTACCTCGCCGATCATTGGTGCGAGCTGGGTCACTTGGTCTTCGTGCTCGAAGGCGAATTGATCAACGAACTGAAGGATGGTACCACCAACTTGCTAAAACCTGGCATGTCCTACGCGGTCTCCGATGGGTTGAGCAGTCACCGGTCGCGCACCGTTGGTCCGGTGAAGATGCTGGTGATCGACGGTGGTTTCTTGCGATGAGGGTTTCGTTAACTGCAGCCAAATGTGCCATTTCAACCCTACATATGGCTGCGGTTATCAAAGCAAAGGACCATGCTCATCGGCAGGGAAGAAGAGCGTAAGATCCTCTCGGATGCCATGATCACCGGGCATTCCGAGTTGATCGCCATCTACGGCAGGCGGCGCATCGGCAAGACCTTCCTGATCCGCCAAGTGTATGCCAAGCGCGTCAACATCGAGTTCGCCGGGATGCACCGGGGAACCTTACGGCAGCAGCTCAAGAACTTCCATTTGTCCTTTCCCGCGAGGCTGCGCAAGGGCGAACCACCCGCCGATTGGCTCGATGCGTTCCAGCTCCTCGGGCGCTACTTCGATGGCCTGAAAGGCAAAGGGAAGAAGGTACTCTTCATCGATGAGTTCCCTTGGCTGGATACCCACCGGAGCGGTTTTCTGCCTGCCTTCAGCCACTTCTGGAACAGCTACTGCACCAAGCGCAAGGACATGGTAGTGGTGATCTGCGGATCGGCCGCCAGCTACATGCTGCAGCGCGTAGTGAACAACAAGGGCGGCCTGCACAACCGCCTTACGCGCCGCATCCGCATGGCACCCTTCAACCTGCGCGAGACCGAGCAATTGCTCCAACACAACAAGGTGCGCCTTACCCGCTATGATGTCCTGCAGTTGTACATGGCATTGGGCGGTGTGCCCTACTACCTGCACATGGTGAAGCGCGGCGAGAGCATGGCCCAAGCCGTGGACCGACTTTGTTTCGAGCCGCAAGGCTTTTTGCGCGGCGAGTTCCAGAACGTGTTCGCCTCGCTGTTCGAGCATGCCGGTAACCACGAAGCCATCGTACGGGCCCTCGCCGGTGTCCGCAAGGGCCTTACACGTACTGCTATCCTACGCAAGAGCCGTGTGGCATCCGGTGGCACGCTTACCAAGACCTTGAGCGAGCTGGAGGAGTCCGGCTTCATAGAGCGTTACATGCCCTACGATGCCAAGAAGGATCCGCTCTACCGTATCACGGACGAGTACACGCAGTTCTACCTGCGGCATGTGGAGGGCGGCAAACCCATGCGGCGCGCCCACTGGGCCAAGGAAATGGGTACGCCAGCCTACCGGGCTTGGAGCGGCTTCACCTTCGAGACCATCTGCATGAAGCACGTGGAGGGGATCAAGGCCGCGCTCGGTATTTCGGGTATCCGTTCCACCGAGGGTAGCTGGATCGGGAAGGGTGATGACAGCGGAGCTCAGGTGGATCTGCTCATCGACCGTGATGACAACGTGATCAACCTCTGCGAAATGAAGTTCGCGAGCGGACCCTTCAGCATCGACAAGAAGTACGCGAAGGAGCTCATGACCAAGACGGAGGCGTTCCGCTCGGCCACCCGCACGCGCAAGAGCATCTTCATCACCTTCGTTACCACGCATGGCGTGGCGCAGAACGTCTACAGTCACCAACTGGTGCACAACGAGCTTTCAATGGAGGCTCTTTTCGAAGGTGATTAACCGCAGCCAAATGGGCCTCTTGAACGCCACATTTGGCTGCGGTTAGTTGGGAACCCTTGTTGGAATAGAGAGGTTCTATTCCTTTACGTCGACCATTTTGACCTGATAGGGGTCCGGTGCCCACACGCTATGCTTCAAAGTCGGATGCGGCATCTGTCTGAACCGATAGCGCCCCGGCGGCAACGCCTTCATGGTGAACCCGAACGACTGTGGCGCGTGGTCTTCGCATTGCGCGGGGAGGGTCGCACCGAAATAGAGGAATACGTCGCGCACCTCACTATCCTTCGGGGCCGGTTGCACCTTGGCATAGGCCTCATACTGCCCACAGGAGCCACCGATCCAGTGGAAGGTTACGGTGATCTCGTCGTTGCTGATCGGCTCGGCAGGTACGATGGTCAATGACATGTCAGAAATCTCCGTCCAGATGCTATCCGGGTCCACGGTGAAGGAGATGGGTACGGCCTGGCGGATGTAACGGTAGACCGTGCGGTCGGTCTTCACCGCGATATCCTCGACCGAGGCAGGTGTCCAGCGTTGGCTCAGGCGCACGACGCGTTTCAGTTCGGCGTCCAGCTCGGGGAAGTTGCCTCCGTTTAGGTGTACCTCATGGATATAGCCGCTCTCTTCCACCATGGCCATGCCGGTGATGGTGGTGCGCACGTTGAGCCGCTCGATCAAGGGCTTGCTGAAACGCGCATGCAGTTGTCGCTGAAACCAGGCCTCACCACCGGGATGCTGGGGTGCGGCGGCCTTGGTCGGCACGGGCAGGGGCATGTACAGGTTCCACCCGAAGTTCAGGAGGTTGAGCGGTCGGATCCATCCGGGCATGCGGCCACCGCGCTGAAGCTCAAGTAGCCCGCCGTTGCATGCGATCGTGTCTATCGACCCGAATGGTTGCACCAAGGATCGACCTGGGCGTTGTGCGTCGCGTGGGTATCGATCGCCCAAGTCCGCTTGATCGGCTTGGCAACGCGTAAGTTCCGCCAGATCGAACCGGTACCATCCGCTGGTGAACGGGATCCGTATGGTCGGACGGGGCAGATCGCCCCACAGGCCATCGAGGTCCACCTGCATCTCCTGCCCGGTCCACTTGTGCCGGATCGTCCACGTGATGGATGACCGGCCGCAGCCTGTTCGTAGGTTGAGCGACAACAGACTATCGCCTGTGAATTGGACACTTGTCCGCGGCCCGTCACCGGGGCTGATGGTGTACGATGCCGACGTGTCGCGCATCGCCGTGTAGGGCAAACTCACCTGCACGGTGATGCCGGAGCAACAACACTGGGCATGGATCGTGGAGGGGCCGACCAGAAAAGGCAGGAGGACAAAGAGGGTGCGACGCATGGCTTCGCTCTGTACACGCATGCGTTCGAAGGGTTCGATCACCGCACCACCCACAGCCGCTTCGGCTCAAGTCTGAAGATGACCTCGTGGCCCACTTCCACCGGTTCGCCATCCAAATGCGCCAAGGTGCCTTCCTGCCAGATGGTGGCTGTGCGCGTAGGCACATTGGTGATGTAAGGGCTGTTGTCCGCTCTGCCCGTATAGATCTGGATGAACGCTCGGATCAGCGGGAAAAAGGAGGGCTTTCGTACGATCCGTAGTTCGGCGATGCCATCATCGGGCAACGAGCCAGGGCTGATCTCCGCTCCGTTACCGAACTCGCGTGTGTTGCAGAGAACGACCATCAACACATGGGTCTCCTTGGTCTCGTGGTTCGCCTTCACCACCACGCGCATCGGCTTGGCACCGAAGATCTCTTCTACGATGATCCGGGCGTAACCCAGCATGCCACGGCTCTTGCTCCTGTCGAAGCGATGCGCCACGCGTGCATCGAAACCGATACCGGCCGTGCCAAGGAAGGGGATGTCGTTCAGGAAGCAAACATCCATCTGTGCGGCTTCACCGGTGAAGGCTCTGCGGAAGGCTTGCTCAGGATCCAACGGAAGCCCGAGCGAACGTGCGTAGCCATTGCCGCTACCTAGCGCCACCACGCCCACCGGCACTTTCGTATGCAAGAGACCTGCCGCCACACTGTTCAGCGTTCCATCGCCACCAGCACTGATAACGCGCTCCATGCCTGTTGCTACCGCCTCCTGCGCAAGTTCCTTTCCATGGCCTGGCCGTTCAATGGTGCGGATGTCCAGCCGTATCCCCATTTCGGCGGCGATCCGTTCGGCCGTGGCACCTTCGCGCATGGCATGTCCCTTGCCCGAGCGTGGGTTCAGCACTAGCATCATGGACCTCATCGGCGCATGGTGAGTTCGCCGCGTAGCATGTGGCCGTTGAATTGTTGGATGGCAGCGGTCAAGTGTAGTTCCATATCGTTCTTTTCTGCACCGATGCCTGTTGTATCACCCTCTGTTATCAGACGCGAAACACCAACGACGTTCTGGCCATCGAACTGCAAGTGCAGACGATCGCTTACGCACTGGTATATTCCATTGCTGGCCATGATGGCGTAGGGCGGTGCTTTGGTATCCAACGCGCTGTGGCCGAAGCTGAAGAACGGTCTACGGTGGCCGATCAGGTCAAGAACGGTGGGTAGGATGTCGATATGTTGTGTTACGCGCTCCTGTTGCTTCGGTCCGATCAGCGAAGGCATGTAATAGACCAACGGCACCCAATAGTCCGTGGCCTTGTTGTAGTTCTGGCCATTGCGGTCTACATCCGCCGTGTGGTCGGCCGTTATCACGAAAAGCGTGTTGGCGAACCACGGTTGTTCCTGTGCTGTCCGAAAGAAGCTGCGCAAGGCATCATCGGTGTAGCGCAAGGTAGGGTGGATCTTGAGCGGACCACCTTGGAAACGTGCCATTTCATCGGGTGGCAGTTCATACGGGTGGTGCGAACTAAGTGTGAAGACCGCGCTCATGAAAGGCTGTTGTTCGCGGCTCAGTGCGTTGGCGTAGAACTGAAGGAATGGCCTGTCTCGCACACCCCAATGTCCATCGTGGTCTTCGGCATCGCCAGTGTATTCGGTCGATCCCACGTACCGCTCGAAGCCCGCCGATCGGGTGAATCCATCGAAACCCATGGTGCCGTTCCGTCCACCGTGGAAGAAGCTCGTGTGGTAGCCTTCGCCCCGGAGCACATTCGCCAAAGAAGTGAACGAACGGCTTGCATAAGGTGATGTGATGAACGCCTCGTCCATCAGCTCCGGTATGCTCGCCAGGATAGCCGGTATGCCATCGATGCTCCGCCTACCGTTCGCATAAGCTCTGGTCATCGTGAGCCCTTGGCCCATGAGCGAATCCAGGAAGGGCATGTAGCCCACACCTCCGGACAGACGACCACTGTACTGCGCCGAAAAGCTCTCGAGGATGATGACCACGACATTCGGCTTGTTCGGTATGGCCACCGTATCCTTCAACTGGTGGTGTACAGGCCAAATGCGATCCGCTTCGGCTTCGGACATGTAACTGACCGGGGAAAGTGTTGGCTTGCCTAGGCTCATTAACATGGTGAACGGCGTGTTCAACGTTACCGGCAATAGGCTGGCACCGCCATACCGGGCACCGTCCAACGGCTGTAAGGGCACAAGCTGGATACCTCCGCGTGAGGCTATGATGAGGCCGGCGAGGGTGATCGTGCGCCAACCGATCCGCCAAGGAAGAGATGCTAAGGGCTGTTCCTTCCGCGAAGCACGCTTATAGCACCACGCCAGGTAGAATAGCGAAGCGATGTACATGGCGAGGATGTGCCAGTAATCCTTTATGAAAGCCGGTGCCAGCGATACCGTGTCGTCGCCTGTGGCAAGGATCTCCAAGAAGTCCGAGGTGCTGCGTTTCAAACTGAAGGTGTAATACTCCAGATCAACGAATTGGAAGAACAACGCAATGGCGTTCGGTACGATGAAGAGTGCGAACTGCACATTCCTTGTCCACTTTTCCTGCGGCTCGGGATGGATAAGGTAGGCCAATACCCAAGCTAGGTTGGTCCAGGCGATGGCGCTGGCATCGAAACGTATACCGCCGATGTACGATGACCAGGTGATCTCAGGAAATAGGTCGTCGTTCAACCAACCGAAAAGGAAGCGCGTGGCCACATAGACCGATGCCACGGCCAGAAGGCGTAGAACGAGAACGGTGAGCGGCCCGCGGAACATGGGTGCGAAGATGCACAACAGACTACCGCCTTGGTGCTCGGGCCAGGATCACCCGCCCATTCACTTCGCGGATCGGTACCCAGCCGGTGTAAGTGCTATCCAGAACGTGTATTGGTCCCGTTGCACCATCAGTGATCACGAAACGTACGCACCCATCTTCCATACAAGTGTGGAGGTCGGTGTAGTCGAAGAGCCGGTCCTTGCTGAATTGGATGATGTCTTTCTGGGTCAACAGGCTCTGGCCCACTAGGAAATGTTCCAAGTACTCGCGGTAGGTGATGAAGACGAATTCGCCGCGCTTCAGCCCGAGTTCGTTCACGAGCACAGCGTGAACCGCCTTGTCGTTCTGTAGGTGCTGCTCATGGGGGGCATCTGGCTCTCCAACACGATACCATGCCGCAGTGCTGTTCGTGCGGAAAGCCGAAAATAGCAGACCATAACCTGCGAATGCCCATGCAAGTGCATTGCGCCATTGGGTCTGAGCCACCTGTGGAAGCAGGATGGCAACGCCGATGAAGGTGAGCATCAGACTTTCGTGCAGGTAGTTCAAACGGCTCCCGTACTTCAGACCGGTTGTAAGTGCGAACACTAGGCTGATGGGGATGACGAGCGCCATGAAGCGCAATGGTGCGGACCGGCTGCGGAAGCCCATGGCGATGACAACAACTGCCAGCAGGTGCCATCCGAAGAAGTACTTGTAGGTAGGTGGGTTGAACAGGTCGATGTAGAGCATCCAGCTGAAGCCGTTCTTGAGACCTAACACGGTGTTCTGGTAGAATGCGGCGAAGGTGCCAAGAGAGCTGATCACCACCACAGCGACTGCGATGGCCAGCACCATGCTACCCAATGCGATCAATAGCGCTTTCCAGTTCTTGGTGAACAGTAGGTGCAGGAGAGGTGATACGAGCAATACGATCCCGGATTGTTTGGAGAAAACTCCCGCGACTGCTAGGATCGATGCGATCACCAACACGCGCTTTCCACCAGAAACAAGCCAACGGATGAAGTAGAGCAGGGTGGCCGTGGTGGTTGCAGCAACAAGGGAATCCATCCGTGAGAACGACTGCTCCCAGGCACTGCATAACGTGATACCAGCCGCGAACCAGGAACTCCAGTTCGTTGCGCGGCCAGCTCTGCACGCCGCCACGACCAATGCTCCGGTGATCAGCCAGAGTAGGAGGGACATCCATCGCGAAAGCAGGAAGATCGATCGTGCATCGCTCCCTTCCAGACCGATGATCTTGCCTACAGATGCACAGAGAAGATAGTAACCTGGTGTGTATTGGATCACATCGAAGGGTGGTCGTTCCGGATCTTCATAGAGGTCCTGACCCAACATTACCTTCTGGATCCCATGGATCACATTGTGCTCTACACCGCCAAGCTCTGTGCGGTACTGGTACAACATCTGCCATCGCAGATCCAAGTTCCATGCGAATACGGCACCAAGCAGCGCCAGCACAAGGTGTCGCCAGGGTAGTTTGAAAATTCGGCCAGACTCCAGCGCGGGGAGCATGCGGTGAAGATAGGATCAGACCTTTTGGTACACCGCAACCAACGAACGACCGAAACAGTTCATCGTGATGCGATCAGTGATGCGTGAACACGGAACGATGTAGTTATCCCATAAGGCGATCTGAGCCGCAGTTGGGGCAGCTTTGCGTAGGAGCACCTTGTTCCCAAGGGAGAGGAGAAGTCCCGCACTATCGAAGTAACGCAAGTTCACTTCTTTGAAACCTGCAGGGATCTGTTCACGCAGCATCGCCTTCGTATACCGCCTGTGGTGCCCAATGGCCTTGTCGAACGGGCTATATAGGAATTGGAATGCTGGGACCACGATGATCAAATGTCCACCAGTATCCAGTAGGGATATTGCTCGTTGGAGTTCGGCGCTGGGGTCGGCGATGTGTTCCAGTACGTCTATGTACAGTAGCGTGTCGAAGCGACTGCCCATTACGGTTTCCGTTGTTCCGTGTAGTTGGTGCGATGGTATGCTCGTGGGCAGTCCTGAACGATCCGACACCTGTGCCAACAGGTCTCGGTCGGGTTCAAGGAAGGTGTACGAGGTCACTCGCTCGTTGGCCAGATAGCCCGCATTCACCCCGAAACCACAGCCTACATCGAGCACGCGCCCCGATACGAACGCGCCTACCTGTGCGGCCCAATAGCGTTTCCAATTGGTGGCATGTTGGAACAACTCCAACTCCGTGCCTTCGTAGGTCATGCCTCGCGTTCGATGCGTGTGTAAGGCACCCTTCCAAGGCGTTCACGTTGTTGTGTGGACTTCGTAAGCAGCAGGCCGATAACGAAGAACCCTATGCACACCAGCAACGAATTGAACATGGTCGCGCTGAGGTTGCTGGCCCAGCCGGGGATCGCCAGATCGGTGAAAACCTTGATGCCAACGATCGTGAGCACGGAAAGGAGAAAGACCACACTGAGGTAGAGGAATAACTTCAACAGTAGCATCAACAGACGGTCGCTGTATTCCACCAATGATCGGAAGGCATGAAGCCCGAGGTCGTCGATCCCCATCTTCGAGCTGCCGGCTAGTCGAGGGCGTCTATTGCTGCGCACGGTTGCGGTCGAAGCGTTCTGCTTGGAAAGGAATGCCGCAAAATGCACGAAGGACCGGTCCAGAACGGCACCAAGCACAGCGCGATCGATCATGGAATAGTTGCCGAAGTTGATGGAACGCCCGGCCACCAAGCGAAAGAGCAAGCGGTACAACTGGTAACCTAGGCGGAAACCCATTGATTCGCTTCGTTCGCCGCGTGCCACAAGAACGATGGAAGCGGCGCTCGCGGCCAGCATGTCCGGGATCGCCATCGGGTCGTCCTGGCCATCGCCATCCATCACCAAGAAATTCTCCGCCGTACTACCGGATGCGAAATGTAGCCCATGGTAGATGGCTTCCTGGTGCCCCATGGAGTAGGGCAGCGCGATCACGTCGACCTTCAGTTCCGGGTTCTTCGGCTTGAATTCTAGCGCTTCCTTTCGGGTCCCATCCGTAGAGCCATCGTCCACTACCACCACCAATACCCGCTCTGTCGCCAACACGTTGTCCAACTCGCTCAACAGCAGTGGCAATGCGCGTTCTTCATTCAGGCATGGAAGAACTATGGCCAGGCTGGGCTGCATGCTTCGGCGAAGTAACGGCGTTTGGCGGGATGGCGGTGAACCAAGGCCCAGCACGTGCTCCTGTCCCTGACCACTTCCAACAAACCGACACTGACAACTTCGCTGCTCAGCCACCGCGCCCCCGATACCTTTGCGTCGCATTTCAAGCACCATGTCCGTACTAACGACCGAAGACCGCCAGCTCCACTTCGAGCGCGGCACCCATAGCGATGCCTTCCTGATCAGCACCTACGAGAAGTTGGTGTACCCGCGCATCATCGAAGAGAAGATGCTGAGCCTCCTGCGCCAGGGCAAGATCAGCAAGTGGTTCAGCGGCATCGGCCAGGAGGCCATCAGCGTGGGGGCTGCGATGGTTTTGCAGAACGACGAGTACATCCTGCCATGCACCGCAACCTGGGGGTGTTCACCACGCGCGGAATGCCGTTCCAGAAGCTCTTCGCACAGTGGCAGGGCAAGGCAACGGGCTACAGCAAAGGCCGCGAGCGCAGCTTCCACTTTGGCAGCCAAGAGCACAAGGTGGTGGGCATGATCAGCCATTTGGGGCCGCAAATGGGCATCGCCGATGGCATCGCGCTGGCGCATAAGCTGAAGAAGGAGAACCGCTGCACCATCGTCTTCACCGGTGATGGCGCCACGAGCGAAGGCGATTTCCATGAGAGCGTGAACGTGGCCGCCGTGTGGGATCTGCCGGTGCTCTTCATCATAGAGAACAACGGCTACGGCCTGAGCACGCCCAGCAGCGAACAGTTCCGCATGAAGAGCTTCACCGATAAGGCCATCGGCTATGGCATCGAGGCGGTGCAGATCGCAGGGAACAACATCCTGGAGGTCTACAACAACCTGGCAAAGCTGGCGGACAGTGTGCGCGAGAACCCGCGTCCGATCCTGGTGGAGTGCATGACCTTTCGCATGCGCGGCCACGAGGAAGCCAGCGGAACGAAGTATGTGCCGAAGGAGCTGTTCGAGACCTGGGGCAAGAAGGACCCCGTGATGAATTTCGAAGCGTGGTTGTTGAAGACCGGCGTGTTGAGCATCGCCAAACGCGACGAGATCCGCACGCGCCTTAAGGATGGCATCGAGGACGATCTGAAGCACGCGTTCGAGGAACCGGAACCGGTGCCGGTTGAATCCGCTGAATTGGCCGATGTCTACGCACCAGCGTCGATCGATGGCACCCGTAGTCGCGCCCCCCAGCGTCGGCCGGGGGCCTTTACAGTGGGACCC
>JAEYWT010000098.1 GCA_023428865.1 Bacteroidota bacterium
CCCGCCACTCGGTGCGCTGGCCCGTGTTCGGGCACTCACCACTCGTAACTCTTATCCACGACCTTTGCCCCGTGAGAAAAGTCCATTTTCAAGACCTAGGCCTGATCGACTACGCCACCGCGTGGGACTACCAGACCAAGTTGTTCCAGGCCACGATCGACCGGAAGATCGCCAACCGGAACGCTCCGGAAGATCAACAGGTGTTGACCGAAGATCACTTGCTCTTCTGCGAGCACCCGCACGTGTACACCTTGGGCAAGAGCGGCAAACAGAGCCACCTCTTGTTGAACGAGGCCGAGATGCGCGAGAAAGGCGTGCAGTTCTTCCCCATCGATCGCGGCGGCGACATCACGTATCACGGACCTGGGCAGATCGTGGGCTACCCGATCTTCGACATGGACCACCACTTCACGGACATCCATCGCTTCCTACGCACGTTGGAAGAGGCTGTGATCGGCACGCTCGAAGCCTACAACATAAAGGCCGGGCGTATCGATGGACTCACCGGTGTGTGGCTGGATTGGAACGAACCGTTCAAAGCACGCAAGATCTGTGCGTTCGGGATCCGCGCCAGCCGCTGGGTCACCATGCACGGTTTCGCCTTCAACGTGAACACCGACCTGAGCTACTTCGAGAACATCGTGCCGTGTGGCATCACCGACAAGGGGGTGACGTGCATGGCGAAGGAGCTGGGTGGCCTGCTGGACATCGCGGCGGTGAAGAACCGACTGAAGTTGGAGTTGGCGGACCTGTTCGATGTGGAGTTGGTGGAGCCTGCATTACATTAGGCGGACCTCACCACCATGCGCATCCTCCTGAAGATCATCCTCTGGCTCGTCGGCATCATCGTGGGCCTGATCGCACTGGCCTACATGACCGGTAACGACCACCTCGTGCGCGGTGTACGGTACACGTATCTGATCGGCCGTAGCTCACCGGAGATCGACGACCGAGACTTCTTCCCGTACGCGACGATACCAGCGGCAGCGCCACAACCATGGCCACAAAGCGCACGTTATGGCAAACTGGCGCTGAAGCCGGATCAGGAGAAGCTGCTGAAAGAATTGTACAGCGTTGGTTTCGCCGTGTTCCAACACGACAGTCTGCTCTTCGAACAATACTGGAACGGCTGGGATGCCGATAGTGTGAGCAACAGCTTCAGTGTGGCCAAGAGCTACATCAGCCTGCTTACGGGCATCGCCATGAAGGAAGGGGTGATCAAGAGCGTATTCCAACCGGTAGGCGACTTCATTCCAGAATACCGCGAAGGCTGTTATGCGAAGATCAACCTGTGGCACCTGCTCACCATGAGCACCGGGCTTGATTGGAGCGAGAGCGGGGCGAACCCCTTCAGCGATAACGCCATGGGCTACTACGGCAGCAACGTGCGCGAACTGAGCCTGATGCAACCGTGTCGCGACGAGCCCGGTCGCGAATTCGACTACATCAGTGGCAGTACACAGATCATGGCCGAAGTGGTGGAATCCGCCTACGGCCGGCCGTTGGATGAACTGGTGCGCGAGAAAGTATGGGGGCCCTTGGGCTGCGAGCACGATGCCTACTGGGGAAAAGACACCGAGGAAGGCGACTTCAAAGCGTTCTGTTGCCTCTATGCCACGGCGCGTGATTTCGGTCGCATAGGCCAACTATACTTGGACAGCGGCAAGTGGAAAGGCCAACGGATCATAGACGAGGAATTCTGGCGAGCGAGCATAACGCCGGCAGCATTGACCGATCGAGGCGGACCCAACCAGCGCTACGGATACTTCTGGTGGCTGGCCGAGATGGACGGCAACCCCATCTGGTACTGCCGCGGTTTCCACGGGGAGTACGTAGTGGCCATGCCGGACTTGGATCTGGTGATGGTGCGCACCGGCATGAAGCGCGAAGAAGTGAACGACGCCGGGCACCCGAAGGATGTGTTCGAGTGGATCGCGATCGCACGGGAATTGGCCAGTCGACCGGTATAAGGCACGTAATGCCGACCTTTGTGGTATGCGGAAAGACATCCATCCACCAAAAGTCGAAGGCGTGGCGATGGCGGTGGTACGCGAACTCGACGAAGAGGGCGAGCTGGCGTGGTACGTGTACCTGATCAACCGCAGTGATGCGTTGTTGGAGAATGTGCTGATCAGCTCACGCGGATACGGCGAGTTGGATGGTGAAACACGTCGCACGAGCGAACTGCGCCATCACCTACCCTACCTCGATCCACGAAGCTGGGCGCGTATCGAACGCATTGTAGAAGATGTGTTCGCGCTCAGCAATCAGTATTGGCTGAGCTACTACCTCGGCAAGGACTTGCACGACAAGAAGTACATCTTCCTCGCCGGTAGCATTGAAGAGGACAACTTCACCACCATCCCGCTCATGGATAAGCGCGGTGTGATGATCGAGTGATCGGCACCGCACAAGACCATCGTACATTGTCCTCATGCTTATCATCTCTCCCATAACACCCTATCCCCATGCGCCCAGACCCCAGCCGTATCCTCTTCCTCGATATCGAGACCGTTCCGCAGGAATACCACTATAAGGATCTCGACACCACCACCGCGCGATTATTCAGTGATAAGACCCGTTTCGAGCAGGAGCGTAATGGCAAGTCCGCCGAAGAGGTCTGGAACGATCGCGGAGGCATCTTGGCGGAGTTCGGCAAGATCGTATGCATCGGATTGGGCAGCTTGCATCGCACCGGTGAAGAACATCAACTACGTGTGACCTCTTTCCATGGCGCGAACGAATACGATGTCCTGACCCGCTTCACCGACCTGCTGAACCGCCACTACAACGCAGATGACCAATGGCTCTGCGCACACAACGGCAAAGAGTTCGACTTTCCATACATCGCACGGCGCTGTGTGGTACACAACATCGCACTGCCGCGCATCCTCGACATCGGTGGTCTTAAGCCCTGGGAAGTTGGCCACCTGGACACCATGAACATGTGGAGCTTTGGCGATCGCAAAGCGTACACCTCGTTGGCCTTGCTCACGCACATCCTCGGTATCCCCACGCCGAAGGACGACATCACCGGCGCCGATGTGGCCCGTGTATTCTACGAGGAGAATGGTCTGGAGCGCATTGCCCAATACTGCCGAAAGGATGTGGTGGCCACCGTACAGTTGTATCTGCGGTTGAGCCATAGGGCACTGGTTCCCGAGGCCAATATCACCTACGTTGGTCCATAACTAGCCTATACTTTTGGGCACCCATGTCCGGTCTTGCACCACATCGCCCTCTGGCTTCTTGGGAACGAACGGCACAGTGGCTGTTGTTCTTGTTCATCAGCGTTTGTTCGCTGTACGGCATATGGCAGGTTCACGGCCACGACCCGTATGAGTTCCTGCGCCATGGCAACGATACGTTGGGGTATTACCAGTGGCTCCCAGCGTATTTCATAGATGGCGACATGCGCACCATGTACTGGGCGCACGCTCTTGGCAACGGCGTATCGTTGAGCATGTTCACGCTCGGTGTTGCGGTGTTGGAAGCACCCTTCTTCCTGTTGGGGCATTGGGCGGCTTGGGCGTTCGGCTACACGCAAGATGGCTTTACCGCACCCTACGGCGTTTCCATGATGGTGGGCTGTGCCATGTATGCAGGCATAGGCTCCGTATTCACCTTCCACCTGGCGCGGCGGTTCAGCAGTACGCTACCGGCCCTACTTGCCGTGCTGGTGCTTTTCGGGGCCACCAACTTGTTCCGCTATTGCGTGTACGAGCCCACCATGTCGCACCTTTTCTCCTGGATGCTGATCACGGTATACGCGTGGTGCGGTCTGCGCATCCTGGACGGCCCTCGCCCCCTTCATGTGTTCGTTCTGGTCTCCACTGGTCTGTTGGTGCTGCTTATCCGGCAAACGAACGCATTCAGCCTGCTATTCCCACTGCTCGTGGCAGGTTCCTGGGATGGCCTTAAACGCTTCTTCTCCCACCTCTTTCAGCATCCATGGGCTCTTACTGCGGGGGTGTTGATCGGGCTGGTGCCGTGGGTGCTGCAAATGATCTACTGGCACTCCATCACAGGCGACCTGATCACCTTCACCTACGGGAAGAAGGAAGAGCATTTCCATTGGGACAAATTGGCACTGGGCCTGGTGCTCTTCAGTTTCCGCAACGGGTGGTTGGTTTACTCCCCCTTCTTCATGGCCGTGCTTGCCATGCTCTTCCGCAGAGCCTGGCAAGGCGTGAGACCAGCGCGCACCATCGTCTTTCTTACCCTAAGCTGCTTGATCGTCTACAGCGCTTGGTGGTGTTGGTGGCTGGGGTCCGGTTTTGGCCATCGCGGCTTCGTAGACCTGTACGGCCTACTGGCCATACCAACTGCTTGGCTCATGGCGGCTGTAATGCAGCGCCCCTTCGCCCTTCGCCTAGCGCTGACCGTTGGTATCGCTGTGCTGATCCAATTGAACTTCGCCCTAACGGACCGTTACGATTGGTGGTGGTCCAGTGAAGCGTGGACCTGGCAGCGGTTCTGGGAGCAAGTGGGAGCCATCGCCCGTGGCGAATAAGGCGTACTACCGACCTGTCTTGCGCGCCCTGTCATAATCCGGATGATCCAATAGATCGTGGAACCCTTCGACCGGACGGACCTTTCCGAGCTGTTTGAAGTACAGTTCGCGGCTCATGGCATCGTAGTGGATCAGGCCCAGTTCGTACTGGTAGGTCTGGAAGATATTGAGCAGGACCAAAAAGGCCCCCATCCCGATCGAGAACACACGGACCGCTGTTGTAGTGGTCCATATCCGGTCGATCACTGCGCATAAGGGTAGTGTGAGTAGCGGGTAGATCTCGATCATGGGGCGTTGGCCGAACGTGCCACCATACCACCAGCACCACCAACTGAAGGTGATGTACACATGCACCACCAGCACCGCAACGATCCCCGACCGCATCGCCAGCGAGCGATCCTTCAGGAGGAAAAGACCGATCAACGCGAAAGCCATAACCGGTGTATAAACAAGCCAGCCTTTACGGAAGCTGAAGAGGCCCTCGATCAGATGCGGGTGAGTGAAGAAGAACCCTTCGTCCTGGTAGGCATAGTAGATGTACTGGCCCGTGACCACATGCCAGTACAGGAATTGGGGCATCCATACCACGAACGTGATGGCGGCCATGGTGAGCAGATGAGGCCATGCCCGCAACAGGCGCTGGGCTTGCGTCCTAAGGTCTCCAAGCCCCGAAACCCCACAGAGCAGAAAGAACAAGCCCACCACGCCGTTGGTGGGCCGCACCAAAGTGATCAGACCGAACACAAGCCCCAATAGAAAGGTATGACGCCAAAGCGGGCGCTCGAACCAACGCACGGTCAGATAGGCGAACGCAGCGACAAGGAAGAAGCCGTACACATGCGGCATCGTGGCCGATTGCGATGAATAGCACAACAAATTGGTCCCGCTCCCCACAGCCAGGATCGCCAAGGCGATCGTCCGCTCGCTTACGCCTATGCGCCGCAAGAGCGATCGCAATAGAAGCAGGCCAAAGAGCAGATAGCAAGCTGCTCCCACTTGCAGCATGATCTTATACGGCCCGGAAAAGCCGGTGGTGGGCGCATCCACCATGTGCGCAATGGCATGCGCGATGAAGAAGAACGGAGCATACAGCACCGCCAAACCGACAGGGTACTTGATGATCTTCTTCCCCTCTGGAGTGAAGTTGGGCCAGAAATAATAATAGTCCCCTTGGTCGCTTACCTCGCGGTAATCACTCTTCTCCAAGCGGATGTCATCGTAAATGAACAGTGCGGGCAGAAATGCATAGTAGCCGTGTACATCATGTTCGATCACCCGGTCGCGTTGTTCCCACAAGCGTTGGAAAAGAACGATCGCCAGGGCCAGGGCCACAACAGAAAAGATCGCGTAGGTCGACCAGGACTGGCGCATTCGTATTCGCCGATGTTCACCATTCCAAAGGCGTATCGGGCGGTGAAAATAGCCTGTTCGCGCTCTTCTCGGTCTTGCCCTGTTGATCAACAGCTTTCCGTGTGACGTCGTCGCACTTAAAAGGGATCCACAGCTTCGGTTTTGATAACCTTGGGAACCACGCGGGTGAAGTAGTCGATATGCCCGATCCGGTTCAGCGGCTATGTCAACTATGCAACGGAACCGTGATCCA
>JAEYWT010000111.1 GCA_023428865.1 Bacteroidota bacterium
ATCATACACGACTGCACGGACAAAGGCATCTCCATCGGCTCCCAGTCCAATGCCATCATCCACCGCAACCTCATACACGACTGCGACCTCGGTGTGGCCTTGAAGGACAGTCTTTCCGTTGCACTGATCGACCAGAACACCCTTTATGGGAACCGGATCGGTGTTGCTTGTTATGAGAAAAGCACCTTACGCGGCGGCGGAACGGCCTACGTGAAGAACACCATCCTTTCGGCCAGCACCGATTCCAGCATCTCGTTCGACCACCGCTCCACGATCGAAGTGGACTACTCCCTCTCCGACCGTGAAGCTCTAGCGGGCAACGGTAATCTGAACACCGATCCACTGCTCGTGCATCCGTCCACCGGCAACTTCGAACTTCAGCCTGGATCACCCTGCATCGATTCAGGAGACCCCACTTCACCCTTGGACAATGATGGAAGTCCTGCCGATAGGGGTGCGTACTTCACTCATACCGGAACCGATGGTCTAACTGTCCACATCAACGAATGCAACTACCACTCATCCGATTCCTTTGAACAAGGCGACTGGATCGAACTGAAGAACCGGACAGACGATGCGGTGGATGTTTCAGGATGGAAGATCACGCACGGCCTTCACACCTTCACCCTTCCGCCGAACACGGCCATGGCACCAGGTGCCCATCTGGTATTGTGTCAGCACATGCAGCGCTTCAGCCAACTCCACCCCGATGTCTCCAACATTATCGGCGACTTCCACTTCGATCTGAACAATTCCGCGGGCAAGATCGGCCTGTACGATGCATCGGGCGCACTTGTGCATAGCATGCGCTACGCGGATCACCGGCCTTGGCCTCCACTTGCTGATGGGCGCGGCGCCACCGTTGAGCTCCATCAAGGAACAGAAGGGAGTACACCCACGGACTGGCGTGAAAGCCACCTGCTCATGGGAACACCTGGCGCGCCGAACAGCTCACCGTTGGATGTGAGCGGCCTATTTGTGAATGAAGTGATGGCCTCGAACACCAACACCATAGCGGACGAGAACGGCGAGTTCGACGATTGGATCGAACTGTACAATGCCTCCAACACGGCATTGAACGTTGCCGGCCTTTGTATCACGGATGATACCGAGCGCCCCTACCGTTGGCAGTTAGCGTTGGATGAACCAGAACGTACCACGATCCCTGCCCAAGGCTACCTTCTCATATGGGCCGATGACGACACGGAACAAGGTGTACTGCACACGAACTTCAAGCTGAGCGCAAGCGGGGAAACGCTTACCATTCACCAGCGCAACGCCAGTGGATATGCAGAACGTGAGCGTTTCGAGTTCGGTGAACAAGTGACGGACATCTCTTTCGGTCGATATCCTGATGGCAGCCCCGTGTTTCAGACCATGCAACCGACACCCGGTGGCAGCAACCTGGCAACCTTACTAGCCGAACTGGAGCAAGAAGGTTTGGAGATCTATCCTAACCCATTTGCGGAGCAACTAGCCATTGTGGCCAAGCCCATAGCGAAGCCCTACCGATTGATCGTGCGGGATATGACGGGGCGTGTAGTGATGGAAAAGCATGCCTTGACCGATGAGGTCCTTAACATCCGCAGGAACGCACTATCGCCCGGCCCCTACTCCATTTCGATCATAGACGCTCACGGCAGGACACACACGGCCAAAGCGATCGCGCATTAGGAGATCCCACCTGTGGATGCAGCCTCATGCATCTAGCTGATCAAGCGATCTTTGCAGCCGATGACCCGCAAGGAAAAAGCCGCTTTCGCCGCTGAGAAACTGGCCGAACTATACCCGCGCACATCCATCCCGCTGGATCACGAAGACCCGTACACCTTGCTGGTGGCCGTAGTGCTGAGCGCACAGTGTACGGATAAGAAGGTGAACGAGATCACACCCCTGCTGTTCGCTAAAGCGCGCACACCAGAGCGAATGATGAAGCTGAGCGTGGAAACGATACAGGACATCATCCGCCCATGCGGGCTTTCACCCATGAAGAGCAAGGGCATCCATGGGCTATCGCGTATCATCGTTGAAGATCACGGCGGAAAAGTGCCCCAGAGCTTCGCAGCCTTGGAAGCGTTACCCGGGGTGGGTCACAAAACGGCCAGCGTGGTCATGGCACAAGCCTTCGGGGTGCCGGCCTTTCCGGTGGATACACACATCCATCGCCTAGCCTACCGGTGGACCCTGAGCACCGGAAAAAGTGTAGAGCACACAGAAGCAGATCTTAAAAAGCTCTTCCCCGAGGACACCTGGAACGACCTGCACCTGCGGATCATCTACTTCGGTCGGGAATACTGCCCAGCGAAGGGGCATGATCCAACGAAATGTCCGATCTGCTCGGTGGTGGGGCGGAAGGAGCTTTTCGGGTGATCTTTGCAGCCCCTCATGGGCGCCCTCGGTTACTACCTCGCACTCCCCTTCATCTACGGCATCGCTCTGCTGCCGTTCCCGCTGCTCTATGTGCTTAGCGATGTGTTCCGGTTCGTCCTGTTCACCCTGGTCGGGTACCGGCGCAAAGTCATCCTTACCAACCTGCGCAACAGCTTTCCGCAGAAGAGCGAGGCGGAGATCAAGGCCATCGCACGGAAATTTCAGCAATGGTTCTGCGACCTAACGCTGGAGACGCTCAAGACACTAACGCTTTCGCCGGAAATCTTGCGCAAGCGTGTCACCTTCGAGGGTACCGACATCCTACGGCGCTATGCACAGGAAGAACAAAGCGTGATCCTTGTACTCGGCCATTTCGGTAATTGGGAGTTGGCCGGCGCGCGATACAGTGCGGAGCCGGGCCTACCGCAGCTCTACGTGATCTACCACCCGCTTCAGAACAAATGGTTCGATAACCTAGTGTACCACATGCGTACCCGGCACGGCACGCGCCTGTACACCATGCGCGAGACCAGCAAGAGCATGCTGCGGGATCGGCACCTGAACACGGCCACCGCCTTCATCGCCGACCAGACACCGGCACCCGAACGTGCGTACTGGATGACTTTCCTCAACCAAGACACGCCCGTTTTCCAGGGAACCGAAGCCTTAGCCAAGAAGTTGGACTACCCGGTGATCTACATCTGCATAACCAGGCCTCGCCGTGGCTACTATCACATGCAGGTGGAAACCCTTGTGGCTGAGCCGAAGAACACCGAAGAGGGCGAGATCACCCGGATCCATACTCAACGTTTGGAACGGGATATCGTGAACTATCCCGACCTTTGGCTCTGGACTCACCGCCGGTGGAAACATAAGCGGCCTGTCATTGTTACATGAACGTGGACAACGAGAAACAACTCATCCTAGCCACCAAACCCTTCGCCAAGGAGGTACGGTGGAAAAGCTGGTGGCATCTCTTCACCACTGGCGTATTGTTGGGCGGTGCTTACTTCGGCATCTTCTGGCCTTCCACCCCGGTGTGGCTTAAGGTCGTTTGCGCCGTGTTGGCAGGTCTGCTGATCGCGCGGATGTTCATCATCTACCATGATCACCAGCACAAGGCCATCCTACAGAACAGCAAGTTCGCCGATGGGGTCATGACCTTGTGGGGCATCTTCGTACTGGCCCCGACCAGTATCTGGAAACGCTCCCACGATCATCACCATACACACAACAGCAAACTCTACACCAGCAGCATCGGCTCCTACCCGATCGTAACGGTGGAGAAGTTCAAGACCTTCAGCAAGAAGGAGCGCGCCATCTACCTCTTCATCCGCCATCCGCTCACCATCACCTTCGGTTACCTGTTCGTCTTCCTCTACGGCATGTGTATCCGTTCCTTCGTGAACAACCGCGACAAACACTGGGATTCGCTCATCGCCGTGATCGTACACATCGGCATGGGGGTGCTCATTGCCAGTTGGCTTGGCTGGACGGCCTTCTGGCTCGGGTTCATCACCCCGGCCATGATCGCTTTGGGTTTGGGCGCCTACCTGTTCTACGCCCAGCACAATTTCCCCACAGCCACCTTCGCAGAGAAGGAAGGGTGGAGCTACGTGAATGCTGCGCTAGGCAGCAGTAGCTACATGAAGATGAGCAAGTTGATGCACTGGTTCACTGGTAACATCGGCTACCACCACATCCACCATCTTAATGCGCGCATACCCTTCTACCGATTGCCGGAGGTATTCAAGGCCATTCCAGCCCTGCAGAAAGCGAAGACTACCTCCCTTATGCCCCTGGAAATGGTCCGTTGCCTCCGCTTGAAGGTGTGGGATCCGGAAAAAGGTCGCTTGATCGGCTTCCGCGAATTGCGCAACAGCTTCAAATGACGAAAGCCCCGCCTGAGCGGGGCTTTTCGCATCGCAGAACGATCAGTTCAGGATAATGGCCACCTGCCCGATGGGCGGTGCGTCCACCACCTTCAGCGCCTTGGAGTACCCAAGGATGAGTTGAATGCT
Organism: Bacteroidota bacterium; assembly: GCA_023428865.1. Lineage (GTDB taxonomy): Bacteria > Bacteroidota > Bacteroidia > Flavobacteriales_F > PHOS-HE28 > PHOS-HE28. The sequence continues at coordinate 4,392 of JAEYWT010000111.1, forward strand.
TGCAGCGCGCGGACCGAGTTCGAGATCGTTGGTCATGTTCTTCTTGGAGCGGCGGCGTGGGTTCTTTCGAAGGGTAGAATGCGTCATGTACAGCAGTTTGGTGTGGTTGGGTGTTCTTTGAACGGGGCTGTGCCGATGCGTATTGCGCCGAAAGGCCAAAAAAGCGATCGGCGGCCCGTTTCCGAGCCGCCGACAACTGATCGTCAGGAGGTTACACCACTAGGCACGTTCCAGAATGATCTCGTTCTCCTTGATCATCTTGCGCATATTGATCAAGGCGTAACGCATACGACCCAAGGCGGTATTGATGCTTACCTCGGTGTGTTCCGAGATCTCTTTGAAGCTCATTCCCAGGTACGTACGCATCAGCACCACCTCGCGCTGTTCACCCGGTAGGCTGTCTATCAACTTCCGCACATCCGCATCGATCTGCACGTTCACCATGCGTTGCTCCACGTTCTTGCCCGGTTGCGCAATGGTGGCGAACACATCATGGTCATCGTTGCTACGTACCAAGGGCATCTTCTTCACCCGGCGGAAATGGTCTATCACCAGGTTGTGGGCAATACGCATGACCCACGGAAGGAACTTACCTTCCTCATTGTACTTGCCGGTCTTCAGCGTATGCACCACCTTTATGAAGGACTCTTGGAAAAGGTCTTCGGTGAGTTCCCGATCGCGTACGAGCAGGTAGATGTGCGACCACACCTTGCGCTTGTGGCGGCTAAGCAATAGCTCGAAGGCCTTTTCCTTGCCTTCTAAGTAAGCATGTACGAGCTGCTGGTCGTTGAGCACCTTGGATAGCATGGTCTTCCCCTTTTTTTGGTCCGTAAGAGCGGATCGAATACTGACAGGGTAGAGTCTGCTATGCGTGGGTGGGTTAGGTGCTACGTGTGGGCTTCGGCCCGTTGTGTGGAAGACGCAGTTGAAGTTGAAAACGTTGCCTTGGGGTGCTTATTGTGCCAAGCTGGTTAATTCTTCCACGGTAAGTTCAAAGATAGTACACCTTGGAACGGCAAGGGCCCGCCGATGCCTAAATTCGCGCCGCCTTTGCCTGCCCCTACGTCCACCGGAACCCCATCTGCTCCCAACAATGGAGCTGTTCCACCTGCGAAGAACCGCTTGAGCGGCTTCATTCGGGTGCAAGGTGCCCGTGTACACAACCTGAAGAACGTCAGCGTGGATATTCCGCGCGGTAAATTGGTGGTGGTCACCGGGCTTAGCGGAAGCGGTAAAAGCAGCCTAGCGTTCGACACCTTATACGCTGAAGGTCAGCGGCGTTATGTGGAAAGTTTGAGCAGCTATGCACGCCAGTTCATGGGTCGGTTGGAAAAGCCCGACGTGGACCGGATCATCGGGATAAGCCCCGCCATCGCTATTGAACAGAAAGTGATGACGAGCAACCCACGCAGTACCGTGGGAACCAGCACAGAGGTCTACGATCACCTCAAACTGCTCTTCGCTCGCGCAGGCCACACCATTTCGCCCGTCTCGGGGCAAGAGGTGAAGCGTAATTCGGTGGAAGACGTGGTGGCCGGCATGCACAGCTTCCCAGAGGGCAGTATCGTGCTGATGCTGGCACCCTTGCGTCTTCCCGCAGGGCGTACGCTGAAAGAACATTTCGACATCCTACAGCAGCAAGGCTATGCGCGGATCCACGACGGCACCAGTGTACACCGCATAGAAGAGGTGCTTGCCGAAAAGAAAGCGCCCAAAGGCACTTGGTTCCTGGTGATGGACCGGCTTACCGTGACCGCCGGCGACCAGGAGAACGACAGCCGAGCAGCGGACAGCGCAGAGACCGGCTTCTTCGAGGGCCAGGGTGAATTGATCCTGCTGGGAGA
>JAEYWT010000119.1 GCA_023428865.1 Bacteroidota bacterium
GGTTTGTGGACCGTGGTGAGCGGTACTGGAACTTTCGCGAATGCTACCTTAAGGAATACCACTGTCTCGGGACTCAGCATCGGTCTGAACCGTTTCCGTTGGACGATAAACAACGGCCCATGTACACCGCCCACCACCAGTGATGATGTGGACATCGTGGTGTTCGACCCGGCAAGTCCGAACGCGAATGCTGGACCCGCACAACAGGTCTGTGCGGCAAATGCAACACTCGCAGGCAATACGCCTCTAGCACCCGCCACCGGCCTTTGGACGGTCGTCAGTGGCACTGGAACCTTCGCCAATGCGAGCAGCCCTACATCGACCGTAACGGGGCTATCCATCGGCGCGAACGTTTTCCAATGGACCTTGAACAATGGCCCTTGTGCCAATGGTGTCACCACCTCGCAAGTGACCATTACACGATTCGATGGCACGGCCCCAGCAGCGACCGCCGGTCCGGATCAAGAATTGTGTACGGCGACCGGTTCTGCCTTCGCCAGTACCACGCTTGCTGGCAACGCACCTGTTGCACCTGCCACAGGAACATGGACCGTGGTGAACGGTTCGGCAACGATCACAAACCCAGCCTCACCGACCACCAGCGTTACCAACTTACCAGTTGGTGTTACAACGTTGCGTTGGACGATCAACAATGGACCTTGTGTGCCGAATACGAGCAGTGATGATGTGGTGATCCGTGTGTTCGACCGCACGGCTGCTGCTGCCAACGCGGGGCCAGCGCAGAACCTTTGCGCTCCTGTAGCATCGATCACCCTAGCTGCTAACGCGGCTGTTGCACCTGGTGCCGGTACGTGGACGCTGGTGAGCGGTGCGGGCGTTTTCGCCAATGCGAACAGCCCAACAACGACCGTGACCGGAGCAGCGCTCGGCGTGAACGTTTACCGTTGGACCATCAGTAATGGTCCTTGCCCGAACGGTAACACCACCAGCACCGTAACGGTAACCTTGTTCGATCCTGCCACACCGGCTGCGAATGCGGGTTCTGATCAAGCGCTTTGTGGAACATCCTCCGCTACACTCGCGGGTAGTGCTACCGTTGCACCAGCCACCGGAGTGTGGACCGTGGTGAGTGGTGCCGCCACCTTCGCGAACGCCAATAGTGCTACCACATCGGTAAGCGGGTTGCCGATCGGGACCACCGTATTGCGTTGGACCGTGAACAATGGCCCATGCGGAAGCACTTCAGACGAAGTATCCATTGATCGATTCGATCCAAACAACCCAGTGGCTGATGCTGGTCCAGACCTCAGCCTCTGTGTGCCGGTTGCACCGAACTTGGTGACCATGGCTGCCAGCAACGTGATAGCCCCGGCTACAGGTGTGTGGACGATCGTTTCCGGTGGTGGTACGATCACTAACCCGAACAGCCCCACCACGCAGATCAGTGGAATGCCATTCGGCATCAACGAATTCCGTTGGTCGGTCAGCAACGGTCCATGTCCGAACGGAGCCACCAGCGATGTGGTGCGTGTGTTCGTGTTCGACAGCAATACACCGATCGCCGATGCTGGTCCTGATCAGTCGCTATGTACTACGGATGGCACCACCACCATGGCTGGTAGCAACTATGCTTCGCCTTCGACCGGGCTGTGGACCTTGGTAAGTGGTACCGGTACCATTGTAGACCCTGCGAGTCCTACCACACAGATCACCGGGCTACAAGTGGGGCAGAACATCTTCCAATGGACCGTGAACAACGGACCCTGCGCAAGTGGGATCACCACGGACCAGATGAGCATCTTCGTATACGACCCCAACAACCCTGTTGCGGTCTCCGGGCCTAACCAGAACGTCTGTACTTCGCTCGGCAATTCCATCACATTGGAAGGAAGCAATGTGGTCTTCCCCGCCACAGGTGTTTGGACCGTAGTAGGAAGCCCGGCCACCATCGTGAACCCTAACTCACCAACCACAGAGGTGACAGGGTTGGCGACGGGCAACTATTCCTTCACTTGGACAGTGAACAACGGTGTTTGCCCGAACCCTGTTTCGAGCAGCACCTCTCTTGTGATCGTTGCGGATGGCACCGCACAGGCCGCGCTCGCTGGTCCGGATCAAAGTATATGCGGTACCAGTAGCCCGGTCACCATGGCCGCCAATGCACCTACGGGTGTGGCCACTGCTTCTTGGAGCGTGGTGCAAGGAACGGCTTCTTTCAACAACGCATCCGCTGCGAATGCGATCGTCACTGGGCTAAGCATTGGCGAGAACATCTTACGCTGGAGCATAGACAATGGGGCATGCGGGATCACAAGCGATCTGATCTCCATCCTCGTCTACTCGCCAGCGAATCCGATTGCCAACGCAGGGCCCGATCAGCAGGTATGTACGCCAACGACCAGTGCTGCGCTCACCGGTAGCAACCTCATCTTCCCAGCAGTTGGTCAATGGACCTTGGTTAGTGGGGCTGGTACCATCGCCAACCCGACAGCACCCAATACCACGGTGAGCGGCCTGGCCATTGGTGAGAACGTGTTCCGCTGGCAGGTGAACAATGGTGCGTGCCCCAACCCGATCACCCAGGACCTGGTGAGCATCTTCCTCTTCGACAACAATGCGGCTGTGGCTAACGCTGGTCCGGATCAGGAGATCTGCACACCGGTATCGACCGTAACCCTTGTCGGTAATGCGCCTGTTGGATCAGCCATCGGAACATGGACGCGCATTTCCGGTACCGGCACCATCACCTCGGCGAACAACCCGAACACCACGGTCACCGCGCTGGGTGTCGGTCTCAACATCTTCGAGTGGTCCATCAACAATGGAACATGCGGTACGAGCACCGACCGCGTGAACATTTATGTGTTCGACGCCACCAACCCCGACGCGAACGCCGGTCCCGATCAGGAGATCTGCACACCTGCTTCCAGCGTTACCATGGCGGGCAGCAATGTGATCTTCCCGGCGATCGGTACATGGACACTCGTGAGCGGCTCCGGTACCATTACTTCCCCGAACAGCCCCACCAGCGGCATCACCGGCTTGGCAGTAGGCGAGAATGTGTTCGAATGGACCGTGACCAATGGCCCATGCTCGAACGGTCTCACATCTGACCAGGTCAGCATTTTCGTATTCGACCAGAACAACCCGGTGGCGAACGCGGGTCCCGATCAAGAGTTCTGTTCGCCCACTTCTACGGCGACCTTGGCGGGCAGCAATGTGATCTTCCCTGCCAGTGGAACCTGGTCCTTGACACAAGGTTCTGGTGTGATCGCAGACGTGAATGATCCCAACTCGGGCGTGAGCGGCTTGGCCATCGGTATCAACGTCTTCACATGGACGGTGGACAACGGACCTTGCGGGAATGGTACCACCAGCGACCAGGTAAGGATTCTGATCTTCGATGAGAACAACCCGGATGCCAATGCAGGTCCGGATCAAGAACTATGCACACCAACAAGTTCCACCACCTTGAGTGGCAGCCCGGTCACGGTGCCTGCGGTCGGAACATGGTCCATCATCAGCGGTAACGCGGTCATCGCCAATGTGAACGACCCGAACACGGCGATCACCGGGTTGACCGTGGGTGAAGTGGTGTTACGCTGGACGGTGAGCAACGGCCCCTGTGCGAATGGCATCACCACGGATGAGGTCAGTATCTTCCTCTTCGACGATACGAACCCCGAAGCCAATGCGGGTCCTGATCAAGAACTCTGCACCCCGAACACCATCACCACGTTGGCTGGCAGTGTGGTGACCTTCCCTGCGGTCGGTACATGGACCCTCGTAAGCGGTCAGGGTGTGATCACCAATGCGAATGCACGCAATACCACGGTAACCGGCCTTGGTGTGGGTGAGAACATTTTCGAGTGGACAGTGGATAATGGCCCATGTGCCAATGGAACCACCACCGATCAGGTGAGCATCTTCCTCTACGACCTGAACAACCCGCAACCGAACGCGGGTCCTGACCAGGAGCTTTGTACACCGACCACGTTCACCACCATGCAGGGAAGCACTGTCACCTTCCCCGCACAAGGGACTTGGTCCGTGATCCAAGGAACCGGTGTGTTCGCCGATCCGAATGATCCGAACTCGGAGGTGACCGGCCTTACCATCGGAGAGAACATCTTCCAATGGAACATCGACAACGGTCCTTGCGAGAACAGCGGTGGTTCCGATCAAGTGAGTGTCTTCCTCTTCTTCGACGAGAACCCACTTGCCTTCGCTGGGCCTGACCAGGAGATCTGCACCACCAACGTCGCCACCACCACTATGGCAGGCAGCGCGGTGACGTTCCCGGCTATCGGCACCTGGACACTGATCAGTGGTACGGGAACGATCGCGAACCCGAACAGTCCAACCACCACCATCTTCGATCTCAGCATCGGTGAGAACGTGTTCGAGTGGACGGTGGACAATGGGCCTTGTGCTTCTGGAATCACCACCGATCGTGTGAGCATCTTCATCTTCGACGAGAATAACGCGAATGCGAACGCCGGTCCCGACCAGGACCTCTGCACACCTACGACCACTGCGACCTTGCAGGGTAGCGCCCTAGTGTTCCCTGCGACCGGTCTGTGGACCATCGTGAGCGGTTCTGGTAACATCACCGATCCCACCAATGCGAATACCACCATCACCGACCTTGTGGTAGGCACCACGGTGGTTGCATGGACGGTGGATAATGGACCTTGCTCCAGTGGCATCACCAGCGATCAGATGGTGATACGCCTGTTCGATGAGAACAACCCTGTTTCCAACGCAGGTCCAGATCAAGAGATCTGCTCCAGCAACCCGGAGACCACCATGCAAGGCAGTGCCATCATCGCACCGGCCAGTGGATTCTGGCAATTGGTGAGCGGTATCGGTACCCTTGTTGATCCCACTTCGCCGAATACGTTGGTGACCGACTTGGCCATCGGTGAGAACATCTTCATCTGGACCGTGAGCAATGGCCCCTGCGCCAACTCGCTCACCGAAGACCTCGTGAGCATCTTCGTGTTCGATGAGAATAATCCCGACGCAGGTGCTGGCCCTGACCAGGAAGTGTGTACGCCGGTGACCCAAGCCACCATGGCAGGTACACCGTACACCTTCCCGGCTACAGGAACCTGGACCTTGGTCAGCGGACAAGGCAACATCAGTGACCCGAACGACCCAGCTACCGTCATCACCGACCTTGGCCTTGGCGTAAACACCTTCCAATGGGAAGTGTACAACGGTGGATGTGCTAACCAGCTTACCAGTGACCTGGTCGATATCGTGCTCTTCGATGCCGATGCTCCACCAGCCGATGCCGGACCGGATCAGGAGTTGTGCGCACCGGATGATGCAGCCACCCTTACGGGCAACGCTCCTGTAGGTGCCGCAACAGGGACATGGACACGTGTACAAGGTACCGGCGTCATCGCTGATCCATCTTCACCCGTGACCACGGTAACGGGCCTCTCCATCGGTGAGAACATTTTCAATTGGACTCTGGAAGGTGGTACCTGTGTGACCACCGTGGATGCGGTAAGCATCTTCGTATTCGATCCGAACAACCCCGACGCCAACGCGGGCCTGGATCAAGAGTTGTGTATGCCACAGGATTCCGTGTACATGGCGGGCAGCAACCTGATCTTCCCTGCAAGCGGTACGTGGACCACCTTGGTCGGATCCGGAACACCGGTCAATCCAGGTGACCCGAATACCTTGATCACCAACATCGGACTCGGACTCAATCGTTTCCAATGGCAGGTGTACAATGGGCCGTGTGCCAACAGTGTCACTGTTGATGTGGTGGATGTAACGCTCTACGACGATACCACCGCGGCGGCCAATGCAGGCCCCGACCTGCAACAGTGCTTGCCGATCACGGAGATCAACCTACAAGGTGTGCAACCACCGGCACCGGCCGAAGGAACGTGGACCTTGATCGCAGGTACCGGTGTGATCGCCGAGCCGAACAATCCCACAACACTCATCACTGGGCTCTCGCAAGGCATCAACACCTTCGTTTGGACGCTCGAGTGGGATCCTTGCCCGAACAACGGTGTGCTTACCGACACCATGAGCGTGTACGTGTATGACCCTGGAGCGCCACTGGCCAATGCCGGTCCCGACCAACAGCTGTGCTCGCCCGATGACTCCAGCGTGTTGACCGGCAATACGCCTGCCATACCAGGTGTCGGCACCTGGAGCGTGTTCAGCGGCTCCGCTGTGGTGACCGAGCCGAACAACCCTACCAGTGCGGTTACCAACCTGGAGATCGGCGAACACGTGCTGGTGTACCAGATCTATAACGGTATCTGCGGGTTCGGACCACCTAGCACCGATACGCTCACCATTCGCGTGTACGACGGTGAAGCACCACCAGCCACTACGGGCGAAAGCATCAGCGCCTGTACGCCGGTGGATGATATCTTCCTGCAGGGCAGCACACCGGTATTCCCAGCCGTAGGCACTTGGACCGGCACGAGCGGAACCATCGTGTCGCCTAATGATCCATCAAGTGCGGTTAGCGGTTTGGGTGTGGGCCAACATGAATTCACCTGGACCATCGATAATGGGGCCTGCGGCTCCAGCAGTGCGGCCCAAAGTGTCTTCATCTACGATGGTGAAGCACCAGCGGCTGATGCCGGCCCTGACCAGGAGCTCTGCGCACCGAACACTTCGGCAACTCTCGCCGGTAACGCCGTCGTGTTCCCAGCGGTAGGCACATGGACCGTTGTGCTCGGAGGGGCAACGGTTTCGGACCCAAGCTCCCCAACATCAGGTGTTACTGGCCTTACCATCGGCACCAACACCTTCCGTTGGACGATCAGCAATGGACCTTGTGGCACCACGCAGGATGAGGTCACCATCGTGCTCTTCAACGACCAACAACCTTCTGCGAACGCCGGTCCTGATCAGCAACTCTGTACTCCTGCGAGCAGTACCACACTAGCAGGTAGTCCGGTCACCTTCCCGGCCACTGGCACGTGGGTGCTCGTGAACGGCAATGCGAACATCAATGACATCAACTCGCCCACGGCTACCATTTCGGGATTGGCGGTTGGTGTGTACACGCTACAGTGGGTGGTGGACAACGGCCCCTGCGTGAACGGCACCACCACGGATGAAATGACCATCACCGTGTACGACAACGCTAGTGCACCAGCTGCGGCAGGTCCAGACCAGGACTTCTGCACACCGATCACCGATCCGGTCACCATGTTCGCCAGCGCGCCATCGGCACCTGCTACCGGACAGTGGACCTTGGTAAGTGGTGCGGGCACCATCGGCGATGCGTCCAGTCCGTTCTCTGCCATTACCGACCTGGGCTTGGGCGAGAACGTCTTCGAATGGACGGTGAACAACGGGCCTTGCGGAACCACAACGGATCGCATCAGCATAAGAGTGTACGACCATACGGTCGAACCGGCAGATGCGGGTGATGATCAGGAGCTGTGTCAACACCAGACCACCACAGCAACGTTGGGTGCAGCACCAGCCACCAGCACGGCTACAGGCTCGTGGTCGCTCATCGCGGGCAGTGGTACCATCACCAATGCAGGTGATGCCAACACCACCGTTACCAACCTTGCCTTGGGTACCAACGTATTCGTATGGACCTTGGACAACGGCACATGTGACACCACTACCGATACCGTGGTCGTCGTGTTGAAGGATTGCCTGAAGCTCGTGATCCCGAACGCCTTCTCGCCGAACGGTGATGGAGTGAACGACTTCTATGTGATCGAGAACCTCGAGTACTATCCCGAGAACAAGTTCATTGTCTTCAACCGCTGGGGTAACAAGGTGTTCGAGGCTTCGCCCTACACCAACACTTGGGACGGTACCAGCCAGTTCGGTGCCGCCTTCGGCGAGCTACTGCCGGAAAGCACCTACTACTACGTACTCGACCCCGGAACGGGCGATGAGGCATTCACCGGTTACATCTACCTGCGCCGCTAAGGGCCGATCACAGCAATGCGCAACAAGCACGAACAGATGAACAGCATCGCACACCGGATCAAGGGTACCGCGGTAGCCCTGTTGCTGGCCACGGGACTCTTTGCCCAGCAGGATCCGCAGTTCACCCAGTACATGTTCAACCTACTGGCGCTGAACCCGGCCTACGCTGGCAGCGCGGATAGGGTGAGCTTGAAGGCCCTGAGCCGCCACCAATGGGTGGGCTTCGAGGGAGCGCCCAAGACACAAACGCTTACCGTACACACTCCGCTGGGTCGAGAGAGCATCGCCTTGGGTGGTACCATCATGCGCGATAGTCATGGTCCCATCACCCAGTACACCTTCATGGCGGATCTGGCTTACCGCATCTTCATGGGTGATGCCAAACTGGCCTTCGGACTGAAGGGTGGTCTCAACCTCTTCCAAGGGCAGTTCGCTGATCTGAATCCCTTGGTACAAGGTGACCAGGTGTTCCAACAGAACGTGAGCACCAAGCTCGATCCTCAGTTCGGTTTCGGTGTCATGTACTACAGTGATCGCTACTTCATCGGCTTGAGCACGCCGAAGCTCTTGCGTACCGAATTCTTCCAGACCGACTCGCTCGCCTTCGTGTCTTCACCCGGACAACGACCACACTACTTCCTCACCGGTGGTTATGTGTTCGATATGGGACTTTACCACAAGTTCAAACCCACCTTCTTGGTGAAGGCTGTACAGGGCGCGCCAGTGAGCTTCGACCTCAGTGCGAACTTCCTCTTCTTCGAGAAGTTCTGGCTTGGCGCCCTATATCGCCATACCGATGCCGTGGGTGCTTTGGCACAGTACTACATCACCGACGATCTCACCGTGGGCTATTCGTACGATTACCCGCTCAGCACCCTGCGCAACTATAGCGGTGGCTCACACGAGATCATGCTGGGCTTAGACCTGGGTAAAAGGCCGAAAGGCATCCGTTCACCCCGCTACTTCTGATCATGACCAACACCATGCGATCGCAACGCGCACACTTACGGGTGTTGCTTCCACTGGGGATCTTCCTATTGCTGTTCCCTGCCTTGGGCAACGCCCAGAAACTGAAGGAACGGGTGGCCAACCGAGCTGCAGAACAGTTCGACTATCCGCATATGGCTGCGGTGTACGAGGATCTGGTCACGCGCGGCAAAGCCGAACCCGCCGACATGCGCCGACTTGCACTGGCCTATCGCAAAATGGGCCAGCCGGCAAAAGCCGAAGCGGTGTACCTCAAATTGATGGGGACTGGTGCTCAAACGCCGGATGATGTGTTCGCCTTTGCGGAACAATTGCGTGCCAATGGCAAGTACGCCGATGCACTGGAATGGTACGGCACCTACGCAGCCCTCCGCCCAGAAGATGGTCGCGCCCAAGCTTACCTGCGCGATCCACGCATCTTCGATCGTCTTTTGCGCGATACGGCCAGTGCCACCGTACGCACCTTGCCGATCAATTCGCCGCAAGCGGATATCGCACCGAGTATCATGGAAGAACTGCTGCTCTTCGCCAGTGCGCGTGGCGAAGGGGTAGGGGGAAACCGCTTGTACGTATGGGATGAACAACCGTTCCTCAACCTCTACACCGCCCTGTGGAAAGGGGAGACCGCCGAAGATCCACTGGTGATGCGCAAGGAGGTGAACAGTCGTTACCACGATGGTGTGGCCTCCTTCGATTCCGTGGCCGATCGACTCTACTTCACCCGCAACAATTATTACTACGGCACCGTTGATCGGAACGCCAAGGGTGAATTGAACCTCGCCATCTTCTACAGCGATGTGGTCACAGGCGAATTCGGTCAACCCGAATGGGGCAATCTCGTTCCCTTCTCACACAACGATCCGGATGCCAACCTCGGCCACCCCTATGTCAGTCCCGATGGCCGAAAGCTCTTCTTCGTTAGCGACCGGGCAGGAGGACAAGGCGGTACCGATATCTGGTACTGTGAGAATCTCGGTAACCAATGGGGAAGTCCGATCAATATGGGGCCCGAGGTGAATACCGCCGGCAATGAGCTCTTCCCATACCTGCATCGCGACAGCACCTTGTACTTCACCAGTACGGGGCATCCAGGTTTGGGTGGATATGACATCTTCTATTCCCGCCTATCAAAGGCCGGTCCTGGCAAGGTGTTCAACCTGGGCTATCCGATGAACACCCGCTTCAACGATCACGGGCTCATCTTCTACAACGACACCACAGGGTTCTTCTCGAGCGATCGTCCGGGCGGCAAGGGAAGCGACGATATCTACGGATGCACGGTGCGGCCGCCCACAGTGTACTTGGCCGGTATCGTCATCGACAAGGAGACACGCCAACCCATTGAAGGTGCAACGCTACAGATGAAGGATGCTGAAGGGCGTTTCATCGAGCGGTTCAAGGTTGCGAGCGAGCCGGGTGGAAAGTTCAAGATCGAAGTGCCCTACCACGAGAAGTACCTCCTGATCGCTAACCGGAACGGATATTTCCAGAAAGAGCACACGCTCAACACCAACAGCGACCCGCTGGAAGAGATCGTGGTGGAGATGCAGAAGTACGACTACGCCGTTGAAGGCCTCGTTACAAATGGTGAGGATGGAAAGCCCATTGAAGGGGTGCGGGTGGAACTGCTGGATGCACAAGGCAATGTGCTGGAATCGGTCATGACCGATGCCACCGGCAAATACGCATTCGCCTTGAAGCCCGAGTCTGACTACCGCCTCAAGACGGAGAAGGAAGGCTTCTTCAAGCAAAGCGCACGCGTGAGCACCAAGGGCAAACCGAACGGTGTCATCCGCAACGACTTCAAGCTGTTCCCGCTCGAAGTGGATCAAGTGGTACGCCTGGAGAACATCTTCTACGACTACAATAAGTCCAACATCAGGCCCGATGCTGCTGTGGAATTGGACAAGCTCGTGGCTACCCTGCAGGATAACCCAACGGTAAAGATCGAGCTGAGCTCGCACACCGACTGCCGTGGTAAGGACGCGTACAACCTCAGCCTTTCCCAGAAGCGTGCGAAGAGCGCTGTGGACTACATCATCAGCAAAGGCATTCCGAAAGCGAACATCACCAGCAAAGGGTATGGTGAGTCGCAGCCCAGTGAATCCTGCGTTTGCGAGAAGTGTTCCGAGGACCAACACCAACGGAACCGCCGCACAGAGTTCAAGGTGCTTTCGAAGTAGGTTAGGTCAGGGACCAGGGAAGACCGGCGGGTCATCGTGCGAACGATGGCCCGTTGGTCGTTCATAGTGACCTGTTGTACGCCACGCTATAACGCTTCCGCAGAAAGGATAGGTCAACGGTGCGCGATATCCGCTTCAACAGGGTCTGTTGTGGACGCACTCGAACAAGACCGTCCATGATATACACGGACAAGCTTATGACCACCGGATGGTCTATCCTGATCGCGCTAGTACCCAGCTGCGGAATCGTCTCCACGGGGATCGGACCCAGCCTCTAGTCGGCCATCGGGCAGTACCAGGATCGCGTCCACACGACCGATCGCGGATCGAACCTTGAACGTGTGGCCCATACGAACGAGTTCCAAGCTGTCTTCTGCGGCAAGCGCTTTGGCTTCCATCCTGATCGTATCCGGCTTCCATTGGTGGTGCAGGCGCGGGGCTGTAACCGCTTGCTGGGCGGTCATGCCGTGGTCCACCACGTTCACCAAGGCTTGTAGCACCGAAGTTGGAATGGTTGCACCGCCTGGACTGCCCAATACCATGAAGAGTTGACCGTTGCGCGTTACTATCGTGGGTGCCATGGATGATAGCATGCGTTTGCCCGGCTCTATGGCATTGGCCTCGCTGCCCAGCAAGCCGTAGCGGTTGGGTACGTTATGGCCAATGCTGAAATCGTCCATCTCGTTGTTCAGTACGAAGCCCGCTCCGCCAACCACCACACCAGCACCGTATGACCCATTCAACGTGGTGGTGCATGAAACGGCATTACCCTCTTCATCCACAATGGAGAAGTGCGTGGTGTGTTCCGCTTCGCTGATCGGTTCGCCCGGTGAAACAACGGAACTCGGTGTGGCGCGTTCAGCGTTGAACGAGGTCATTCGCTGCGCGATGTACTCGTCGGACAAAAGTCGCTCGGTAGGTACGCGAACGAAGTCGGGATCACCCAAGTGTTCCGCCCGATCCGCGAAGGCTCTGCGTTCGGCCTCCACCATGCGATGAACGGCTGCTGGGCTTTGCCAACCGGCTTGCGTTACGTCCATGCCTTCCATCGCCTTCAACGATTGAAGCAATACGATGCCTCCGCTGGAGGGTGGGCCCATGGAGATTATCTCGAGACTGCGATAACTCCCCACGATGGGTTGTCGCCAAATGGGTCGGTAGCCAGCAAGGTCGGCCTGACTGATCAGTCCACCTCCACGCCCCATCTCCGCGATGATCAGTGCTGCGGTTTCCCCATGGTAGAAGCCAGCTGGTCCGGCATCGCGGATGCGTACGAGTGTCGCAGCAAGGTCGACCAACTTCAACGTATCGCCTGCGTTCCATTTCTCCTTGGTGGTATAGATGCTCGGTACCGTACTGGCACTCTCTATCAACGCAAGCTTGGAGTTCAGCTCTTTCGCTTCCAGTGCCGTCAAGGGGAAACCCTGCAATGCCAGGTCTATCGCTGGTTGGATCAATTCAGCCATGGACAAACGTCCGAGGCTGTCGTGCGCAGCGAAGAGACCGGCTACGCTTCCAGGGACGCCAACGGCCTTATGGCCCTGTAGGCTCAGTTTCGAATTCGGCGCACCATCCTTGCCGATGAACATGTTCGCATGAGCGGCTTGCGGCGCGGTTTCCCTGAAGTCGAGCGTGTGTATCGTGCCGCTCGCATCGCGGGTTACCATGAGACCGCCGCCTCCGATGTTGCCTGCCCATGGCGCCACCACGGCCAGCGCCCAGTGTACGGCAACGGCAGCATCTACCGCATTGCCTCCTCGGCGAAGGACTTCAACACCTACCTGGGTGGCCAACGGGTGTGCCGTTACCACCATGGCACTATCGGTTACCATGCCCTGACCCACACCGCGTGCGGCCATGTCATGCGTGGATTTCCTGTTGTTCCCACTGCGTGTGGAACAGAACAGCAACAATGCCGAAACGGCGAAAAGGAAGAGCGAGCGGATCAAGAGAGTGAGAGATGAGAGAAGTGAGAGGCCCGAAAAATAGGTGGTATACACCGAATGACGATGCTCTTCGACGATCATTCTTTGTGCGCAGCCCGATCAGAATGAAGCGATGGGAAGGAGGTATGGTCGCTATGCAACACTCATTCACAAGGGGATAGCCCGGAGTGTAGCGGCCAATTGAAGTGATGAACAGTTCCCCGCGACCAAAAAGGCCACAACGACCTCCCCGAAGCGACGCGAACGTTCGGATAAGGGACCTCGCCTGATCTCAGAAAGGGCCCGGTGGTATACAACACAAAACGCCCCAAAATTTGGAGCGCTTCACAAAAGTCTATAACTTAGACCGGTCCGCCTCCGGGTCAATGGTCTCTCTGGCGCTCTCAACGCCCCATGACCCGGAGGTAGGACTTCGGCTAAACTCTCTGAACTAACAACCGTTGGCACTAATGCATCTCCGAGCCTCTCTCATGACCCTTAGGTGCGACCTGTACGGCAGACGTCAAAGAACCGTGTGTTTGAATCCTCCTCTCACCGAGAATTCGCTACAAAACTAGATTCGTGTCATAGGACCGTTCTGTAGAATCTTCGCTACGTCATGATCGCACAGCAGGTAGATCTCACCACCCAAGGGGCTTACCGCTTCCTTGTGGCCGACGATCATATGATCGTCAGAAGGGGGTTGCAAAACCTCATCCACGACCAGTTCAAAGCATCTGGCTTTAAGGAAGTCGCTAGTAATAAGGAACTTCTGGGTACGCTGGATCACTGGGTGCCAGACCTGCTGATCCTCGATCTGCAGATGACCGATGGCAGTTCCTTGGACCATTTGGAGCGCATCTGCAAAGCACATCCAGAAATGCGTGTCTTGGTCTACAGCATGCGCTCCGAAGCGGTCTATGCCCAACGGGTAATGGCCCTCGGCAGTGTCGGCTTCCTTAGTAAGGAGAGCAGTGAAGAGGAAGTGGTGCGGGCCATCCGGCGGGTACTACAGGGCTTCGAGTACATGAGCCCGCGTACCGAGATGCACTTCATGGAAAAGGACGCCGAGGTGATCCGTGATCCGTTCAGCCAACTGTCTGATCGGGAGATCGCTGTCATGGAGGATCTTTTAGAAGGAAAAGGGGTGAAGGAGATCTCCGCAAGGCTTGGGGTGCAGCCCACCACAGTGGCCACCTACAAGGCGCGGCTATTCGACAAGCTCGGCGTTTCCAACCTCATCGACTTGCAAGCGATCGTGGAAGCACATCGCCAATCGCAGGCCTGACAATGGCATTGCGGAAGCTCGTCCTTCTCGGTCATTTCCTTTTCGCTGCGCTGCTTCTGCGCGGGCAGGATATCTGGTACACCGAGCAATTCATGTCCGAAAGCGGGCTCCTACAGAACCGCGTACATGATATGGTGAAGGACCGGTGGGGTGCACTGCTCATCGGCACCGAAGGAGGGCTGGTACGCTTTGATGGACACCACTTCAAACAGATCGGCATCACCTCTCAGGAGGGCATGAAGCCATCGCGCGTGCTAGAGATCATTTCCACCGCCGAAGGTCATTATGTGGTGCGCGATGCCGGATGCCGACAATACCTCTATGCCGATGATGTCATCAGCTCCCTGACCGGCGATGCTCCTACCCGGCAGTACACCTCGCGCTTCACAGGCTCCATG
>JAEYWT010000148.1 GCA_023428865.1 Bacteroidota bacterium
CGATGGCCTTGATCGCTACGGTGGCGGCTGGCGACTGGCATTGCCCAACCAGAAGACCGAAGTGCAGGCCGAGCTGGTGTACATGCTTCGGCGAGATAGCACCGACCTCACTTATCTGCTCTATCCCGATCAATGGAACCTCGGCCAGGTGAACGGCTATTTCGAAGCCAGCATGCGCCACCGCTACCAACATCGACGTGGCCGCGGCGACATCACCTTGGAGCTGCGCAACAGTGCGGTCGGATCAGCAAGCGATTATGCGCAAGTACGGCTTACCGTGATCAACGAGAACAAGCTGGGCAAGCTGGACGTGCGCACACGTGCCTTCGGCCAATTCGGCACCGGCGATACCCCACGTGAAAGTGCGCTCTATCTCGCCGGTGCTTCACCGGAGGAGATGATGGAGAACAAATACGTGCGTAGCATCGGGTTCGCTCCATATGACTGGCTGGGATACGGCGCCGATGTGAACCATTTCCACCATGGTGGTGGCTTGGGGTTGCGCGGTTACAGCGGTTACCTGGCACCCGAGGTCGATGCAGACGGCAACCTGATCACCACCTACCGTGGAAACACGGGCCTAAGCGCATCGGCAGAAGTGGACTTGGACGGACTCGTGCGCTTCAGCCCCGGAAAAGTGGCACGGTACCTGCACGTGGATGTATACCTCTTTGGTGATGTGGGTGTGATGGGCTACCGCAGAACACTGACCAGCCCCGGCGAATTGCGCTTGGCGGAACCCCGCGCCGATGCAGGTATCGGTGCCGCGGTCACCATCAAACGCTTCGGTCCGCTGGTGGACATCAAACCGCTCACCATCCGTTTCGATGCACCGTTGTTCCTTACGGCCACGCCGGCCACCAGTCCCGAAAACCTGGCCTTCCGCTACGTGGTGGCGATCGGCCGCAGCTTTTGAACCATGCGTTACCTATTCCTACTCACCTGCCTCTTCAGCCTAACCCTCCATGCGCAGGATATCGCCGGGCGTTGGGTGACCATTGATGACAACACCGGCAAACGGCGCTCTGTGGTGGAGATCACCGTGAAGGATGGCAAGGCCTCGGGCCGCATCGTGGAGATCTTCGATAAGACCAGAATGGACAAGACCTGCGATGCCTGTACCGATGACCGCAAAGGGAAGAAGGTACTTGGAATGGACATCATCCGCAACATGGTGAAGGATGGCGACGAGTGGGAAGATGGCACCATCATGGATCCTGACAATGGCAAGATCTACAGCTGCAAATTGTGGCTGGAAGAAGGCAAGCTGATGGTGCGTGGCTATGTGGCCTTCTTCTTCCGAACGCAGTCCTGGGTGCGCGAATGATCAGCGCACCACGATCACGTGGCCGATGGTGGTGACCTCGGTCTCGCTGGCTTCGCAACGATCACGGTAGGTGACCGTATAGACATAGGCCCCTGGCGGCACGGGACTCCCCGAATTGGTGCCATCCCAACCTTGATAGGGATCCGTGGTGCGATACAGTTCGCGACCCCAGCGATCGAAAAGCGTCAGCGCGAACTCCCGTTCTTCGGCACCCACCACGGCGAACACATCGTTGTAGCCATCCTTGTTCGGCGTGAAGCTGTTGGGCACGAAAATGAGCCCATCACGCTCGGGTGAGATCCGTACGACAACACTATCCTCGTGTGGGCAGCCATAGATATCCTCCGCCGCGTAGCTGTACTCCCCTTCACCCACTGTAATGGTGAAAGCACTATCGCCCGTGCTCCAGACGGTCCAGAGCATTTCCCCGCCGGGATCCAACTTCACCTTGCGGCCTGGACATAAGTCCATAGTATCCAAAGGAACGGGCGGAATGCCGAAGGAAACTCGAATGGAATCCGTAATGGTTCCGCAGTAATTCGTGATGCTCGCAGTGTACACACCGTTCTGCGTAACCGTTTGGTAACGCCCTTGGTAGCCGTTCTGCCAGCGGGCCGTGAGGCCTTCTTCGCCAGCATCCAATTGCAACCAAGGCGCTTCGCAGAGCACGGTATCAGACCCGAGGTCCAACAGGGCAAGCCGCGTATAGTCCACTACGATGGTATCCCGTTCCACACAGCCGTTGTTGGTGGCTTCAACCCAGTAGGTACCAGCTTCTGTGATGGTGAAGACCAGCGTGTCCGACCCATCCTGCCAGATAGGATCGAAGTCAGAGCCAGAAAGGTCGAGTAGCAGCGTATCGCCTGCACAGAGGATGGTGTCCGCACCGATAGCCAGAGCTAGTGCAGGTACGATGGTCACGGAGATCTCATCCGTGGCGGTGCCACATCCGTTGGAAACCGATATCCCGTATGTGCCATCCGCCACTGCGGTCAAGGTCGGTCCGGTGCTGGTGTCGGACCATAGTACGTCATCCACACCCACCAAGGCTGGCTGCAGCAGCAACGCGAGGCCACCGCATACAGTGGTGTCGTTGCCAAGCGAAACGGACGGTGATAGCAAGGTGGACACCTCTATCGAATCGCGCACCGTGCAACCTTCGTTATCCACCTCCAGCCAATAGATGCCTGCTTCGCCAATGGAGACCGTTGGATCGGAACTTCCATCGGACCACAACAGGGTAAGCCCCGGCAAGACCACTTCGAGCAACAATTCATTGCCATCGCACAGCAAGGTGTCCGGACCTAAGGTGAAGGTGATCGGTGTGACCACCACGACCTGGACCGTATCGCCCACCACCGCGCATTGGTTCGAGGCTTGGATCCATAGTTCACCGCTTGCAGCCACTTCGATCGTTCCACTCGTGCTTCCATCGTTCCAACCGAAGGCATCGGCATTGGTGACCTCGGCGGTCAACAACAAGGGTGTGCCATCGCAGCTCAACAGGTCTCCGCTTATGACGGCTGTGGGGAGCGGCACCACATCGATCGCAATGGTATCCGATACGGAACAGTCGCCGCCGGAAAGTGTAAGCCAATATTCACCCGATCCTTCCACGAAAAGCGTTGCGCCGGTGGAGCCATCGGACCAGGTGGTAGCCCAAGTGCCCGGCGGTGCGCTCAAGGTGATCCCGGCATCGCCACATACGGTGGTATCGTTGCCGAGGCTGAAGTCGGTAAGCGCGGTGATCTCCACTTCCACCGTATCCGTAGCGATACAGCAATCAACGGAAACGCGCACCCAGTAGGTGCCGCTCGCGGCAACCACAAAGGTTTGATCGGTGCTTCCATCCTGCCACTCATACGTGGCGCCGGGAATGGATCCGGGATCCAAGGTGAGCCCATCGCAAAGCGTGGTGTCGTTACCGAGGGTGAAGTCGATGACGCAATTGTCGCTGATGAACCCATCAAAGATCTCGGTATCTGCGGAACCCAGACCCGCAGCGAACGGCGTCTCTATTGTGGGGCAGGGGAATGTGAACTCCGGAAGCAGCGTTGTTACCGCGTTGCGCGGTGTTACTGGACTGCAATCCACATTGCCCGCCAGATCCGTTCTGATGATCAAGAGATCCAGCTCACCGCCACCTTGATCCACCGCGCCGGTAAGCAGGAAACCATCTGACAGGTTCGTGAGGTTGGATGCGAAAAGACTTGTGATCGTTTGGGTCTGCGTGGTGGCGCCATAGGTCCTTGTCCATAGGTGGTTACCGGAGAACGACACGGCCATCAGAAAGAGCCGAACGGGAGTTGAGGTCATAGTCCTCCCGGCGATGACATATCCGAAAGGCGCGGCCACCACCTTCATGTTCTGTTCCATGGTGCTGCCACCCACGTTGAGGTCACGTGCCCATGCCACATTGCCCAAGGTATCCATGCGGATCAGACCCTGCGAGAAGTTCGTGGATGCTCCGTTGATATCACCGAAGTATGCCATCGTGAGCGAATCGTTCGTAGCGATGATGTCGGAGGTCACCATTCGACGCGCCTGCGTGCTCGGATACAAGAGGTAGTTCGTCTCTTGGTGCTGGCCGCTGATATCGAACTTGCTCATGGCCACCCGACGGGAAGCCAAGGGTAAACCATCGGTGAAGATGCTACAACCGGCGTAGAACGAATCGCCGATACGCGCCACGGAGCCCATATCACTGATGTACGGGATCGAGGCGTACTGATCGAGCAGGTCGGAAAGCCATATCACATCACCGGTGGCCGCATCGATCCGCGCCGTTAGCACATCGGAAAAATTGCCGGTGTTCGGCTCGAAGATCCCGCCGAACAGCAGGTACTCGGAAGCAGCCAGCTCTATCATCCGCCGCGCGTAGACCCGTGGATCGTCCCAATGGCGCACCCATTGGACATTGCCGAGTGCGTCCATTCGGAAATGGAAACCTTCAACAGGTTCACCGGTGGGCGCATAACCGGTTCCGCAACCGATCAAGCTGCCATCTGAAGTGGAGGCCAAGTGAACGATGTTCTTGGCGTACTGCCCGGGTGGTTTGAAGGCACGTGACCAAAGGACGTTACCATCATCATCGATCCGCTGGACCATGGCGCTATCGTTGACGCTGCCCCCGATGAAGATCTCGCCTGTTGGAGCTTGGTGAGCAACAAAACCCGCTTCATTGCGGCCGGGCTGCCCGATCACCTTGACGTATGTCTGGGAGTTCGCTGGAAAGATCGCGATCCAGTTCACCAACAGCGCACAACATCGTGCAATCGTGCTTTGGTGGATCAGAATGCGTGGTATGCACCCCCTTCGGACCAGTGCCAATAGCTGGGTTCCATCAACGTCCTTCCACCCAACCTTGAAGACAGTGAGCCAAGTCCGATTAAGGAGACAATTAGCGCAATACTGTGACATGCCCCCTTTCTGTTCGTAGAAAATCTTTCACTCCGCAGCGATCCCAATACTCCAGGACGAACACATATGTCCCGTCAGGCACGTCTTGGCCAAGGTACCTCCCGTCCCATAATGAACTACCACCACCTTCCCACACTTTCTCTCCCCACCTGTTGAATAGAGCGATATGACCTCCCTCATCTTCTGCACCAACCACGCCAAACGAATCATTCAGACCATCCCCGTTCGGCGTGAAGACATT
>JAEYWT010000262.1 GCA_023428865.1 Bacteroidota bacterium
TTCGGGGCCGTCAGCATCGGCATGCTCGTGAGCGCCTACCTGAAACACTTCACAAGTAAAGAACCCGAAGAATCGCTATGGTCGCGGGAGTTCTGGTTGTTCATCGGATCCCTCGTACTGCTATTGAGCGCGGTACAGATCACCTTCAGCACTTCGGTACCGGTCTTCAATCTGTTGCTGGAGCCGTTCGGATCGGCCTTCAGTTGGATCGGCGACAAGACCGGAAGCACCTTCTTCAACGGCCTGGCCGATGCCAAATTCGCCCCACCCGGTGAAGCCATCGCACACTACAACAAGTGGCAGATCCCTTTCGCATTCATCGTTTCCCTGCTCATCGCCTTCGTTCAATACCTGCGGTGGAAGGATACCGATGTGAAGAAGTTCCGCAGGCAATTGGCGGCATCGTTCCTGATCGCTGTGGGTATAACCGTATTGGGAGTTTATCTACTCAACTACGAATTGGCCGAATTGAACCTGATCGTTCTCTTCTTCGCGACGGCGTTCGCCGTGGTGGCCAATGCCTGGTACATACCTGCTGTACTGAAAGGCAGTTTGAAGAACGCCGGTGCATCGGTGGCCCACATCGGTTTCGGCTTGGTGTTGTTGGGCGCGCTCATCAGCACCAGTCGACAGGATGAAGTGAGCCGCAACACGCGCAACATGGACCTGCGCTTCCTCAGCGAAAGCTTCAACAACAGCGAGGATATCCTGCTCTACCGTGGAGACACCGTCTTGATGGGCGAGCACTATGTGCGTTACGTGAGCAAGCGGCAGGAAGGAGTGAACATGTACTACGACATGGACTACTTCGCCGTGGTGCCGCGCCACTATGCCGCTGGTGATACGGTACGCGTAGGCGACATGCTCTTCGTGGCCAAGGATGCGCACCAAGCGAGCAAATTCTTCCTGGGAGACCAACCGGACCATTGGCAGGCCTTGGAGAACTACACGCGCCGCCAGCTCTGGCATGCACGGGACTGGAGTGCGAGCAAGCCGGGTGAACGCGTGTTCGCACTGATGCCCTTCGTGCAGCTGAATCCACGTTTCGGCAATGTGGCCGAACCGAGCACCAAACACTGGCCGCACCGCGATCTGTACACCCATGTGCGCTATGCCGACCTGGCCCTCGCGAGCGACACGGCGGATGATACCTGGATGCCCGACCGCTTGTACGATAAACATGTGGGAGATTCCATCATCACCCCCACGGCGATGGCCATCATCGACAGCGTCTTCGTAATGAAGGACAGCGTGACCAAGAAGATGCTGGGCGACCAGTTCACCGTGTATGCCGCGCAACTGCGGATCCGTGATCTGTACCAAGCCGATCGCTGGTACGAGGCTCGGCCCTTGGTGATCTACTCCAATGGCGAACCTGTCATGGGCAAGGCGGCTGAGTTGGGAGCACTACGCATCCGGTACAGCTTGGCCACCGTGAAACTGGAAGAAGGCCCGGTGATGGGCCACGGTGGTCCGATCCCTGGAACGGATAAGCCACGCTACGCCGTTGGTCTGAATGTGGCCGAGTCGGAGTTCCTGGTGATGCAGGCCATCGTATTCCCAGGCATTAACATCCTTTGGATCGGTTGCGTGCTGCTCTTCCTAGGCACCTTGATGGCGGTGTGGCAGCGGGTAAAGCGGTAGATCGAATCCTCACGATCCAAGTCAACCACATGGGAGTACCTTATCTTCGAGCAGCAAATAGCGACGATGTCGACCACGGAGCTCCGGAATAAGATCCGATCACTATTGGACAAACAGGTGAATGAGACCATTCTCCTCCGTATCAGTGAGATCTTGGAGCAAGCTTCACGCGAAGAACGGCTGAGTGAGATCATGACCGCCCGTGTAGCCGAAGCCCAAGCCGAATACCAAGCAGGACTTGGGATACCAGCCGAGGAAGTGCTCAAGCGGATCAAGGAAGACCTGAAGAAATGAAGGTCATATTCCAGCCGTTCGGCTACAAACGGCTTGGTGAGATCATTACCTACCTGAGCGAGCACAATGGCGAAGGATATGCAGTGGACCTTGCCGAGCGGATCGTTCAACGTACACTCGAACTGGAGGTGAACCCGAGGCTTGGGGCCGTTGAGCACTTGATCAAAGATCCGGTTCGGGAATACCGTCGCTTGGTAGAAGGGCACTACAAGATCATCTACTGGATTGCGGAGCACGATGTGCGCATCGCCGACATTTTCGACTCTCGCCGTGATCCGTCTGAAATGTTAGGCCAATGAGATCCATCCTCCTTATCGGAACCGGTCGCGTCGCCTTCCACCTGGGACATGCATTGAAGCGCGCTGGCCACGGCATAGTGGGCGTCGCTGCTAGGAATGCGAATGCCAGCACGAACCTGGCCACCGAGCTGGGCACCACCGCCTATCCCTTGCAAGGTGCGCTGCCACCTGCGGATGTGATCCTGATCGCCGTGAGCGACGATGCGATCGCTGAGGTGGCCATGAACATCCCCATCAGCGATGCCATCGTGATCCACACCAGCGGTGCCAGTGAGGTGGACAGACTTCTCCCCCATCCACAGCGCGGGGTCCTATGGCCATTGATCTCCCTTAGCCTGGGGGAAGCGATGGACTTCACCCATGTACCCTTGGTGACAGACGCCAACAGTGACCGTGCCCGCACCGTAATAACGGCACTGGCCACCAGCCTCAGCGACCAGGTGAACGAACTCAGCCATGACCAGCGTGAGTTGGTGCATGCCACAGCCGCCATCAGTCTCAATTTCCCATTACTGCTGTTGGCCAGGTCGCAAGAATTGCTGGAGAAGCAAGGCATCGACCCTGGGATCCTGATGCCTTCGTTCGTGGCCATGGCCCAGAAAGCCGCAGCCATCGGGGCTTCCGAAGCATTGACCGGTCCGGCCCGGCGTGGTGACCTGGGAACCATACACCGGCACCTCGATCGCTTAACGGATGATCCCGAACTTCGCGCCGCCTATGCCCGCCTGAGCAGCATGATCCTGCGCGCATACGGGCATCCGGACCATGGAAACACGGACGTATAAAGAACGACTGGCCGCACTGAAGACCTTCTGCTTCGATGTGGATGGAGTCTTCACGGACAATCGGAACCTGCTTTTTCCGGGCATCGATCCGGTGCGCACCTTCCACACACGCGACGCCTATGCCGTTCAACATGCGGTGAAGGAAGGCCTTCGCATCATCATCATCAGCGGCGGCAAGTCCGAAGGGGTGCGCGAGAGCCTGGGTCGTATGGGTGTGAAGGAGATCCACCTCGGCACGGTGAACAAGATGGACTTGTTCGAGCAACTGGTGAGTGAAGGGCTTGATCCAACCACCACCTGCTACATGGGCGATGACATTCCCGACTTACGGGTGATGCAACGGGTGGCCTTTCCCTGCTGCCCGGCCGATGCAGCGCAAGAGATCAAAGCGATCAGTGCCTTCGTGAGCCATGCCAAAGG
>JAEYWT010000284.1 GCA_023428865.1 Bacteroidota bacterium
CCACACGATCGCTCCAAGCACCGAACACCACGAAGAAAGGCGTGGCGAAGAGGATGGCCCAGATCAGAATGGTACGCGACTGGTCGAAGTCGAGCTTGCAGGTGTTCTCTAAAAAACTCTGCGCGTAGAACTGGCCGGTGTACCACACCACACCTTGGCCCATCGTTGCACCGAAGAGCGCGAGCAGCACCATTTTCAGGTTGCCCTTGCGTGCGAAACTTTCCTTCAACGGGTTGGTGCTGGTCTTGCCATCGCTCTTCAACTTGGCGAAGAGTGGGCTCTCGTTCATCTTCAACCGGATGTAGACACTAACGCCCACCAGCACGATGGAAAGTAGGAATGGAATGCGCCAACCCCAGTCGTTGAACTTGGCGATGGAGGTGGCCTCGTCGCTATCCAACGCATGTCTGGTGATGAGGATGACACCGAGTGAAACGAAGAGGCCGAGTGTTGCGGTGGTCTGGATCCAACTGGTGTAGAATCCGCGCCGGTCCGGTGGTGCATGTTCGGCCACGTAGGTGGCAGCACCGCCATATTCACCGCCCAATGCGAGGCCTTGTAGCAGACGCAGCACGAGCACGATGATGGGCGCAGCGAAGCCAATGCGCTCATAGCTCGGTACCAGGCCGATGCAGAAGGTGCTGCCACCCATGATCACCAGCGTAAGTAGGAAGGTGTACTTGCGGCCGACCAGATCACCGATGCGGCCGAAGACCAACGCGCCGAAGGGACGTACGATGAAGCCTGCTGCGAAGGTGGCCAGCACACTGAGCAATGCGGCCGTGGGGTTGGTCTTCGGAAAGAATTGCGTGGCGATCACCGTGGCCAGGCTGCCGAAAATGTAGAAGTCGTACCACTCGATCAAGGTGCCGAGCGACGATGCCCAGATCACCTGGCGTATGCCCTTTGGCGCTTGTGCGGTGGCGTTCTCCATGGGAAACAAGGCCGTAAGATGGTGAATGATCCGGAGCTGAACGCGCACTTTACCCTGCGGAACGAGGGCTCAGAACAACAAGTTGTTGTCGTTGCCGTACGGTCTGCGTTGCTCGAACTTCAGATCGCGCAGCACACTGGCCTTCACGTTGATGCGGAAGCTGAAGCTTTTGCGCACACCCAGCGGGATGATGTTGAAGTTGAACTCCCAGCAGTGCAGGTCCCAGTAGAGGTTCAAACTGGTCGGTGTCCAATCCTTCGCCACCATGTCATAACCACTGCTGAAACCGAGCTTCCAGTACTTCAAAATGTTGAGGTCGCCATTGAAGAGCACGCTTTGCCGTTGCATGTCGGTGAACGCGTTGTTGGCGTAAGTGCGCGTGATATCGTAGCTGTAGCTGATACCTAGGTGCCATGGTACACTGAAGTTGATGCGTGCACCTTTGCTGGGGTCGCTCTCTTCCACCACCTGCTGGTCATTGCTGGGTGTGCTGCTCGGAGCTTGGCCGTATTTCTTGCTCTTAAGGTCGATACCGAGTGCCACATTGGTGTAGGTCATGCGGGCCAGTTTGCCGCTCACCGACCGTTCGCTGCGGTCGATCCGTTGGCCGATCTCGTTCACGGCGTAGGGATCCCACAAGCTCACCACGTTCACGTTCAGTTTGTTGAAGAAAGTGGTACGCGCAGCGAGGTTCACCGGAGACCACTGCAACGAATCCTGGAAGATGTCGTAGTTGCTCGTCAGTCCAACGTAATCGAAGAGTTTGATCTTCTTCAGTTGCAAGCCCTCATCCACCGCTGCACTGTCACGCATGGCTTTTCCATCGCGCACCTTGGCTTCCAGGTTCTGTATCACGCCAAGGTTCACCGTGCCGCTCTGGCCTGCGGCGGGTTTGCCGTAGATGCCGATGTCGTAGGGCGAGTAGCTGCTCAGCGCGCCGTTGGTGCCGAATGGGCCTTCGATCTGGGTGGTCTGCTCCGGCCGGTAGTTGAAGCCCACGCTGGGGGTGATCACGTGGCGGATGGCTTTGATCCGGCTCCCACGGAAGGTATACATGCCGTAAAGCTTGCTGGTGAGTGTGGCGCCGGCGCTCCACTCGAAGGGTGCCGCGAAGCGTGGTACGGTATCGGTAACGGTGTAGATCTGGTCGCCATCGGTCACCACGGTCTTGCGCAGTTGCTCGAAATACATCCGATCGGTAAGGCGCACTTCAGGGTTCAAGGTCACGTACTTGTTCTTCAATGTGGTGGTGACCGCAGCGGTGTGTCGAATGCCGTTGCGCATGTTGCGTGTGAGCGCGGGCAGGTTGGCCCAGGAAAGCTGCTGCTCGGTGGTGGTGAGGCGGTTGTCGAAGTTGGCCGTGTAGTTGATGCCGATCTGGTCATAGAAGCGCGGCGTAGCTGCCGGTGGCCGCATGCGCTGGAAGGGAAAGATCCGCTGCACGTTGAAGGTGACCGATGGTAAGGTGATCTCGAAGGTGCGGTTGAGCGTGTTCTGGCTATGGCGCAGGTTTACGGCGAGGTTGTACGGTTTGCCGGGCCAGAGGTGTGTCCACGCGATATTGCTCTGGAAGGTATTGCTGAGGTAATCGATCGTGCTGCTGTTGAAGTTGTTGGTGAAGTTCTGGCTGGTACCCAGGTTCACGTTGGCGGTGAAACGGTCGGTGAGGCTGGCCTTCGGATCCACCTGGTGGTTCCAACGGATGAAGAAGTTGCGCTGCTTGCTGAAGTTGGGCAGCTCCGGATCACCGTTCAGCAGGGTGCTGTAGCTGAAGTCGGTGGCGCCGCCGTAGCGGTACCGTGTCTTGTATCGGCTGCCGGCGCGAAAGGCCCATGATCCGCGGGTGTAGATGTCGCCGGTGAGCGAAAGGTCCATGTGGTCGTTGATGGGCTGGTACCATCCCCCGTTCAGCAGGTAGTACCCACGTGATTGATCGAAGCCCCAGATGGGGATCAGCACTCCCGCACTTCCGCCCTTCACGTTGGGGAACATGCCGAAGGGGATCGCCAATGGGGTAGGGATCTTCCAGATCTTCATGTAGGCGGGCCCGGCCAGGATCTTGTCATCGGGGATCACCATCATGCGGCTCACCTTGAAATGGTAGTGCGGGGTGGGCCGGTCGCAGGTGGTGATCATGCCGCCCTTGCTGTGTACCTCGCCGTTCGCGTGGCGTTTGCTCAGGCTGGCGCTCACCCAGCTTTCCTGTTCGTTGGTGCGCACTTGGCGGATCAGGCCCTGCTTGGTGTTGAAGTTGTAGCGGATGCTGTCCGCCTCGATCACCGAGCCGTCTTGGGTGAAATGCGGTTTGCCCACCACGTTTCCCGCGCTGTCCAGGGAACCAAAAGCCTGGGTCTCTTCGTTCTTGAAACTGAATATGATACGGTCCGCGGTCATCTCCACATCGCCATATT
>JAEYWT010000029.1 GCA_023428865.1 Bacteroidota bacterium
GGATGGCACTGATCTGTGGCACCACACCACTGCTGCGCACGTTGCGGTAGAAGATGTCGGCATAACCGGCGAGGCTTACGACACCCTCTTGGATACGTGCGCCACCACTATCGTTGAGGCCGATCACCGGAGCACCGTTCTGCATGGCGAGGTCCATGATGCGGCAGATCTTGGCGGCATGCGCTTCGGCGAGTGATCCACCGAGCACGGTGAAATCCTGCGAGAAGACATAGATCAATCGCCCATCGATGCGCCCGAAGCCGGTGATCACCCCATCACCCAGGAACACCTGTTCGTCCAGTCCGAAATTGTCGCTGCGGTGGGTCACCAATTGGCCGATCTCCTGGAAGCTGCCTTCATCCAACAACAGGTCGATGCGCTCGCGGGCGGTGAGCTTTCCCTTTTTGTGTTGTGCAGCGATACGGTCCGCGCCACCTCCTACAAGGGCTTCGGCGGTCTTGTTGTCGAGCGTGTCGAAATGTTCCTTCATGGTGTACAGGGATGGCCCGGCGGGCTTGGTGGCCAAAGGTAGAAGCCGCTGCGTATGGCCCGGCGGCGTAAATTGGGCACGATGCGCTGGCGTTTCGCGGACCTGCCCGTCCGTACCAAGTTCATGATCACCCTCGGCATTCCGGTGCTAGGCATGGTGTTGCTCATCGGTAAGCAGGTCGATTCGAGCATCAAACGGCTGCAGGTGTTGGACTATGTGAACGAGCAGAGCGCGCTGATCGGGCAATTCGCCAACGTGATCCACGAACTGCAACGCGAGAGTGCCTTGTCCGTCGGTTTCCTCACGGGTAAACCCGTTACGCCGATCAAGCTGACCGTGCAGCAACAGAAGACGAACGCCATTATCGCCGAGCTACGCGACCCCGCCCACCCCAGCGACCCCACGGTGGTGGGTGGCCTTCCCTTCGACGGTCTTAACATCCTGCGAAAACGGGTGATGGACAAGCGCATCGACCCGGTGGCCGCATGCCGGGCCTACGGTGCTATGGATCAACGTCTGCTGGATGACCTGGGCCGCATCGTACGCACCGGACTCGACTCAGAAACCCAGTCGTGGATGTATGCGCACCAGCGGCTGCTCAATGCGAAACAGGCGCTGTGCACGGTGCGCGACCGCCTGAGCATCGGTTCGCGTGGGGTGATGAGCGAAAGCGACCAAGGCGAGATCAACGACCTCATTTCGCAGTACGAGACCAACTTGCTCCTCTTCGAGCGTGATGCGCAACCGGAGGTTTTGGCCGCCTACCGCGCCTTGTTCCAGGGACCTGATGTGAACTTCATACGGGCGCTGATCGGAACGGTGAAAGAGCGGCGCACGGCGGATCCCCTTGGCATTGCGCCACGCCAATGGTGGGAGTTATCGCTCCAGGCCTTGGAGAAGATGAAGCTGGTGGAAGACCGTTCACTTGGGGTGATCCAGGAGAGCACCCAAGCCAACTCCCGTAGTGCGGAATTCCGCTTATTGGTGGTATTAGCCGCCTTGATCGGGGTCGTGGGTGCGGTAACGGTGATGGGGTATGTGATCCTGCGCGGGTTGCGCAATACCGTGAACGAAGTATCGCAAGCCGCACGTTCGCTGGCCGTGGGAGACATCAGCGGCAAGGTGCCGGTTAACAGTTCCGATGAGATCGGCCAAATGGCTCTTTCCTTCAACGGCATGATGGACAACATCCGCTCGCAGGCCAACAGCGCGGAAGCGATCGGCAAGGGCAACTACGACACTCCGGTGATGGTGCGCGGCGAACAGGATGTGCTCGGTATAGCCCTCTCGCGGATGCGCGAGAACCTGAAGGCCGCTCGCATCCGCGACAACGAGCAGAACGCTGCCTTGCAACGGGAGAAGGTGAAGTTGGAGCAGGCCAACGAGCGCATCACGGTATTGATCAAGGAGATGCACCACCGGGTGAAGAACAACCTGCAGGTGATCGCCAGCCTATTACGCTTACAAGCGGGCACCATTGCCGACGAGCGTTTGCAGAACGCCTTCGACCAGAGCCAAAGCCGTGTGACCTCCATGGCCTTGATCCACGAGAAGCTCTACAAAGGCGATGAACTGTCCACCTTGGATGTGGGGCTTTATATACAGGAGCTGTTCGCTGAGCTGGTGCGGGTGAACGATGTGGACGATCGCATCGAGTACCGCACGCACATCGAGAAAGACCTGGCCTTCGACCTCAACACCATGGTGCCCTTGGGGTTGTTGTTGAACGAGCTCATCACCAACTCCTTCAAACATGCCTTCACCGGACGCGATGCTGGGCACATCAAGCTCACCATCACCGATGCGAAGGAAGGAGCCTTCGACCTGATCTACACCGACGATGGTGTGGGCATGCCCTTGGAAAAGATGCAGGTGGATGGTGCCACCCTAGGTGTTTCCCTGATCGAAAGTCTGGTGGAGCAGCTCAATGGCCGTATGACCGTGCAGGGCAGCGACAAGGGGACCTATTACCACATCCGTTTCCGGACCTTAGGCGGCAAGCATTAGCGCTTATCCGTTGGCCAGTTCGGCCTCCACTTCTTCCGTCAGCTCCATGTTGTGGTAGACGGCGTTCACGTCGTCATCCTCGTCCAACATGTCCACGAGCTTCATCACGTTCTTGGCGGTATCCAGGTCGGCGGGGATCATGGAGAGCGGGAAACGCTTCAGTTCGGCGCTCTTGGTCTCCACCCCCAGCTGTTCCAGTTTTTGGGCCATGCTGCCGAACGCGGTGTAAGGCGCCAGGATCACCAGCACTTCTTCATCACGGATCACATCTTCAGCGCCCCCATCGATGCATTCCATCTCGAACTCGTCCGCATCACGTCCTTTCAGTGCAGCGTTCTCGATCACGAATTCGGCCTTCCGTTCGAACACGTGGGCCAAGGAGCCACTAGTGCCGAGGGCGCCATCGCACTTGCTGAAGTAACTCCGCACGTTGGCCACGGTGCGGGTGGTATTGTTGGTGGCCGTTTCCACGAAGATGGCCACACCGCCGGGCGCATAACCCTCGTAGCTCACTTCTGCGAAGTCGGCACCTTCCCCACCGGCGGCCTTCTTGATGGCGCGGTCCACGTTGTCCTTCGGCATATTCATACCGCGGGCGTTCTGGATGGCCATCTTGAGCCGCGAGTTGGCATCGGGGTTGGGTCCGCCAGCCTTCACCGCCATGGCGATCTCCTTACCGATACGGGTGAAGAGCTTGCTCAGCTTAGCGTTGCGTGCGAAGATCTTGTGCTTACGT
>JAEYWT010000061.1 GCA_023428865.1 Bacteroidota bacterium
AGGCCAACCACCGTTGAACCGCATTCTTACGATACTGACGAGCGTGCTCTGCGCCGGCTTGGCACATGCCAGTAGCCCCGCTTCGTCCGTGGCTTCCGGTAAGTCCCTCATCATTCCATCGCCAAACGGAACCTTCAACACCTGGGTACCGAACGCGGACATGGCCGCCAAGTTGGGCCCGGACGACATGGAACTCTATGGCCCGGTGGAAGCACCGACCTGGCGTACACGATTCACCCTCACCGGGATCGGCCGCAGTGGAAAGGTCACCTCCAATTGGATGGCCCAACAGCTGGAACGGACGGATACTACCCTTCACTGGACCGGTGCGAACATGGGTGTACAATACCTTCTCCGAGAAGAAGGTCTTCGCCAGAATTTCCTCGTTGCCGAACGCGAGCCTGGCAACGGGCCGTTGGAAGTGTCCATCACGCTCAACTCTCCGCTCTGCGCTTCGGTCTTCGGCAAGGACCTCCTCTTCCACGATGTGAACGGCGCCTTCGTACATACCTACAAAGGCCTAACGGTTTGGGATGCATGCGGAACCCCACTCTACTCTTGGTACGATCTCGACGCATCGAAAGGGAACATCCGCATCGTGGTGGATGAATCCAATGCGGTATACCCCATCACCATCGATCCGGTCAGCACCACTACTCCGGACCGGCAGTTGATCAATTCGGGTGTTACCAAGTTCGGTCGCTGTGTGTCCTCGGCTGGAGATCTTAATGGTGACGGGTACTCTGATGTGGTGGTCGGGGCCCAAGGGAGTGATACCGGACCTGGTGCTGCCTATGTCTACTACGGTAGCGCTAGTGGTATCGGAGCAGTTCCAGACGTAACATTGACCTCTGGCCTGGTGGATATCGCCGACAACTTTGGGCTGGGTGTTGATGGTGCTGGCGATGTGAACGGAGATGGCTACGAGGACCTCATCGTGGGGTCTTCAACGTGGAGAGACAACGACGCCACGCCATCGGAAGGTGGTGTTTTCGTTTACCACGGTTCCGCAACGGGGATAACCTCAACACCGACCTACATCCTTCAGAACAATACGAACCAAAGCTACATGGGGTCGAGCCTGGCTGGACTGGGCGATATCAACGGCGATGGTTACAGTGACATCATTGCAGGTGGGTGGCTAGCCAACTACGGATCCACGAGTGAAGGAGCTGCATGGATCTTCCTCGGTTCAGCCACGGGCCTTAACCCGGTCTTCCGCCACCGACTGGAACAGAATTTCGGTGGCGCGCAATTCGGCTATGCCGTGGGTGCTGCGGGTGATGTGAACGGCGACGGATTCAACGACGTTGTGATCGGAGCGCACAAGATCCGGCTCCCCACCGCTGCACCGGCGGTGACCGGTGGCATCTACATCTACCACGGTTCGGCCAATGCACTTGGTGTGGGGCTCAATCCTGCAGCTACGCTCGCCTTCCCTACAACCGGGTATTCCACCAGGAATGGATGGGCCGTTTCCTCCGCCGGTGACGTCAATGGCGATGGATACAGCGATGTGGTCGTCAGTGATTGGCAAGACCAGGTCGGGCCTGAAACATCAGAAGGCATAGCGCTCATCTACCATGGCTCGGCTACAGGTCTGAACACCGTGCCCTCAACCATCATTGAAGGAGGTGCTGCCAATCGCTTCTTCGGCATCAGCGCATCAACCGCAGGTGATGTGAACGGGGATGGGTATGCTGATGTGCTGGTAGGTTGCCTTCAATGGACCAATGGCCAAGCGAACGAAGGTGCAGCCTTCCTTTACCTCGGATCTTCCACAGGTATCAACTCTTCGGCTTTCGTGCGTTACGAACCCAATGTGGCCAACGCCAGAATGGGCGAATGGGTAAGCACGGCTGGTGATGTGAATGGTGATGGCATCTCCGACATGATCATTGGCGCACCTGGCCTCAGTGGTGGTCGTGCCTTCATTTACCATGGTGGCACCTACAATGTCAGTACCACGCCTGCCTTTACACGATCTTCTGGGTTGGCCAATGCAGAACTCGGCAGATCCGTAGCCAATGCCGGCGATGTGAACGGCGACGGCTACTCCGACGCCATCGTGGGCGCACCCAACGCTAGTAATGGACAAGCCGGAGAAGGTCTTGCGTTCGTGCATTACGGCAGCGCCAACGGGCTTGCCCTAACACCATCGGTGACACTGGAAGTGAATATCGCAGGTGCTGCTTTTGGCACTAGTGCGGCCAGCGCAGGTGATGTGAACGGCGATGGTTATGCCGATGTGGTCGTTGGCGCGCCTCAAAGCAATGGCATCGGAAGGGCGTACATCTTCCACGGAGGTCCCGGAGGACTTAACCCTACACCCGTTCTTACCCTTAGCGGCACCTCGGGTTCGCTTTTCGGCTTCTCCGTCTTCAAGGCTGGAGACCACAATGCCGACGGCTACTCGGATGTGCTCGTTGGCGCACCGGGGAGTGACCTGATCTTCGTCTACCCCGGCAGTGCTACAGGGCTCGACCCAACACCGGTCATCTTCAATGCACCGGTTCCAGGTGGAAATTTCGGGGCTTCCGTTGCAACAGCGGGAGATGTGAACGGCGATGGCTTTTCGGACATCCTGGTGGGCGCACCGGACCTCTCCAATGGACAAG
The DNA here is from genome assembly GCA_023428865.1 of Bacteroidota bacterium. GTDB lineage: Bacteria > Bacteroidota > Bacteroidia > Flavobacteriales_F > PHOS-HE28 > PHOS-HE28. The sequence goes on from JAEYWT010000061.1 coordinate 2,619, forward strand.
CGCTGGAAGGGGCGTTCTACCTCTACCGTGGCGACCCCATAACCCTACCAACAACACCGATACTCGCGGTGGAAAGCAACATTGCAGGCCGTAGGTACGGCACCTCCGTGGCTGGGATCGGTGATGTCAACGGGGATGGATTCTATGACATCGCTGTAGGTGCTCCGCTCAGCAGCAGTCCAGAAGTCGATGAAGGGCAGGTTCAGATCTATTATGGTGGTCCCACACCAACTGGCATTTCAGCTACCTCAGCGGTGTTCAGCAACCTTGTTGGCGCACGCATGGGCTTTAGTGTGGCCGAGGCAGGCGATGTGAATGGCGACGGATATGCAGACTTCATCACCGGCGCACCGGGAACCTCCAATGGTGAAGCCGGTGAAGGGCGCACCTATATCTACCTCGGCTCCCCTGCTGGCATAGTTGCTGCGAACCACATTACCGTGGAACCCAATATCGCCAATGAAGCCTTTGGAACCAGTGTAACCGGTGGGGGCGATGTGGATGGCGATGGGTATAGCGATGTGATCTGCGGCTCTCCCAATGCTTCGCCTTCATTGGCCAACGAAGGCACCTTCAGGCTCTTTCGAGGAAACAACGGCCAGGCGTACAACCGCCTCACACGTCAGTACATGGTCGACCTTACCAGTCCGCTCGCCACCAATAGCATGGACTTCGACGACCGCTATTACTTCGGCATCGGCCACCGTGCCCGCAGCCCCATGCAACGCACTACGGCACGGTTGCGCTGGGAAGTGGTCCACGAAGGGCAACCATTCTCCGGCTCTCCCATCACCAACAGCGTGAATGCATCCGCCACCAGTGCTACGTACACCAACCTAGGCCTCGCCGGTGTGGAGATCAAGGAGATCGTCACCAAGATACCCAGCCGCTACCGCAACCGTTGGCGTGTGCGCGTGGAATACCCCATGCACAAGTCCTTCGATGGTCAGCGTTTCAGCCGCTGGTTCTACGGCTCTGCCTCCGGCGTGGGCGATATCGGGGTGCTGCCCGTGGAACTCATGAGCTTCTCCGGAACGGTCCGTACAGAAGACAATCTGCTCACATGGATCACCGCATCGGAACGCAACTCTGACTACTTCCTCGTGGAACGGTCTGGTGATGGAAATTCCTTCGAACCCATTGGATCCATAAGCGCTGCCACCCATAGTTCCACGCCGATCCAGTACCAGTTCGCAGATGGTGCTGCCCCTAAGGGTCTCTCCTACTACCGTCTTCGCATTGTCGATAGCGATGGCTCGGAAGCCCTCTCGAACATCATTGCACTGACGCGCGATGCGCTCACCATCCTGGTATACCCCGTGCCCGTAGAGGATGTCCTGTTCTGGAGCACGGTGCAAGAGCCAATTCACCGCGTGATCATCCACGATGCGCTGGGCCGCACGGTGGCCGATGGTGCAACACAAGGCACACAGCTTAGCGGTCCATTACTGGACCGCCTCGCCACAGGCACGTATTCCCTGCAACTGCTGGGAGAGCATGATCGGGTCATCGCCCGCTCACGCTTCATCAAACGTTAGGCGCCGATGGCCGCACGGGTCGCTGTAAGGATCTTGCGAGCGTTCTCCAACGTGTCCGATTCAGCGTAGCAGCGCAGCACCGGCTCGGTACCGCTCGCACGTATCATCATCCACTGATCCTTATCCATGTGGAACTTGAACCCATCGATGGTCTCCACACTGTTCACGGCGTAATCACCGAAGCTCTTGTACACACCATCCGTGCAGGCTTTCAGCACTTGTTGTTTCAACGCTTCGCTGATGTGTAGGTCATTCCGCTCGTACTTGAACGGGCCTACTATCGCGTACACTTCATCGATGAGATCATCGAGGCTCTTGCCGCTCTTGGCCATGAATTCCCAAATGGTGAGGCCCATCCAGATACCATCGCGCTCAGGGATGTGACCCTTGATCGCGATGCCACCGCTCTCTTCGCCACCCAGCAACACATCCTCATTGATCATGATGCCGCATATCCACTTGAAGCCGATCTTGGTGACCTGGTACTCCAGCCCGTAGTGCGCGCAGAGCTTTTTCACCTTCGGCGTCGTGCTCACGGCTACGGCCACTTTTCCGGTGAACTTCTTGTACTTCACCAGGTAGTGGATCAACAAGAGGATGATGTGGTGCGAATCGATGAAATCGCCCTTGCCGTTGTACAGCCCGATCCGGTCCGCATCACCATCCGTAGCCAAGCCGCAATCGATACCGCCCTTCTTGATCAGGTTACTGAACTCCTGCAGGTTCTTGTCTATCGGTTCGGGTGCCTGCCCCATGAACGATGGATTGTAGTCGCAATGCAGCATCGTGGCCTGCGGCAGGATGCGCTTGATCACGTTCTGGCCAGCACCGTACATGGCATCGTATCCCCAACGCAAACCACTCTCGCGGATGGCCTTCATGTCGAAGTTGGCCTCCACGTGATCCACGTACATGGTCTCAAGGTCGATATCCTTGATCAGTCCATCGGCCTTCGCCTTTTTCAGGTCGATGTTGGCGAGGTCCAGACCATGCGAGGCGGGTATGATATCCTCCACTTCTTGCACATGCTCGGGGATCAGCGGTCCACCGTAGATGCCTTTCAGCTTATAGCCGTTGTAGCTCGGCGGGTTGTGGCTGGCGGTAAGGATCACCCCCATCGCACTCTTCGTGTTGAACGCACCTAGGCTTACCATCGGGGTGCTTACGAACCCCTTGGCCAAGTGTACCGTGATGCCGTGGTGTACGAACACCTTCGTGGCCGTTTCGGCGAACAGCTCACCAGCGAATCGGCAATCGTGACCCACCACGATGCTAGGGGAACCCGGAAAATTCTTCTTCACCCATTGCGCCACGGCCACACTCACACGAGCCACATTATCCACGGTGAAATCATCCGCGATGATCGCGCGCCAACCGTCGGTTCCGAACTTGATCTTGGTCATTGGTCTTGAAAATGAAGTCGCGAAAATAGGCCCCGCCTACGATGCCCACTACCCTTCCACCTCCAAGAACGGTCAACACCTACCGGTAGATACCCCGCGCATTCAAGGACCGCTGGTATTTCCGCGCATTCACCAAGTGCTGGTCGTAGCTCTTGGCGAAGTCTGAATAGCCGCTGAGGTCAGCCCGGGCACAGAAGTAGAGGTAGTCATGGTCCTCGGCGTTCAACACAGCGTCGATCATGCTGGTCTCCGGCATGTTGATGGGTCCTGGGGGCAGCCCGGTGTTGCGGTAGGTGTTGTAGGGCGACACTACTTCTTTGTCCGCGTTCAGCACTCGACTGATGCTATCCAGGCCCAGTGCGAACTTCAAGGTGGGGTCGGCTTGTAAAGGCATGCCGATGCGCAGTCTATTCAGGTATACACCCGCGATCTTCGGTGCATCGCTCCGCTTCACGGTCTCGGCTTGTACGATGGAGGCCAAGGTGGCTACCTCCACGGTGGAAAGGCGCATCGAATCGGCTTTCGCCATGCGCTTCGTGTTCCAGAATGTTGCGTACTCCTTCCCCATCCGCTCAATGAACTGTTCAGGCGTGGTGGTCCACCAGAACTCGTAGGTGTTGGGCACGATGGCGGCAATGAAGGTTTCGGCGGAATAGCCTGCTTTTCGTTGCGTTCCGCCATCCATCAACGCCTGTAAAAAAGCCAGTGAGTCGGGCTCCAATACCCGGCCCAGTTTCCCCGCCAATTCGGGCAGCCGCTTTATCCCGTTGAAGGTGACCATTACCGGCTCTTGCTCACCAGACCGCAACTTGTTCACCAAGGCGTTCATGCTCGTTCCGTGCGCGATACGATAGCGGCCGGGCTTCACCTTGACATCATAACCCTTCTGCTTGCACAACCAACGGAATGCCTGTTCATCGCCGATGGCACCGATCGCGTTCAGGCTGTCCACCACCTGATCCAGATCAGCACCGCGCGGGATGTAGAGCACTTTACTTTCCTCTGTGAAAGAAGCAGAAGGACCGGTGAGTTTCTTCCACGCCCAGTAACCCGCCAAGCCAGCTACAAGCACCACGAACAACGCTGTGCCACCGATGATGCGTCCGCGTTTGGCCATGGTCAGATCCGGATGGTTCCGTTGTAGACTTCTTGCACCGGGCCGATCAGCCGCACGCCCGTTGCCGCACCGCTCGGCTCCAATTGGGCCTCCACCTGAAGCGCCCCGCCTGGCGTGCGCACTCCGATCGGCGCTTGCACCAACCCTCGGTTCAGCGCGCTCAGCGCAGCGGCCACCACGCCGGTGCCGCAGCTCAAGGTTTCCGCTTCCACCCCGCGTTCGTAGGTACGCATGTCCACCACACCACCGCGCACACGAAGGAAGTTCACATTGGTGCCACCCGGTGCATGGGTTGGGGCATACCGGCGGCGGGGTCCTTCCACCATGATCTCCACGGCCGCTGGATCCTTCACCCATACCAGTTCATGCGGTGATCCATTGTGGATGAAATCCACCTCGGCACCTTGGGTTCCACGATCGATCCGCGCCACATCGCGCAGGGTCACAGCCACCTCACCATCGCGCCACGCACCGGCATGTAGACCATCAATGGCGCTGAACCGAGCAGCCGGTGCATCGTTGTTCAGTTTGCTCCAAAAGGCGAACGCACACCTGCTGCCATTGCCGCAGAAGCTCTTGCTCGCATCGGGGTTGAAGAACTCCATGTGGAACTGCGCTTCTCCATCGATCGGTGCTTGGATCAGGATCAAGCCATCACTCCCGATGCCGAAATGGCGGTCGCACAAGTGCTGGACCAGATCGGTCGATGCAGGGAACGACGCCGTACGATCATCGATCAGGATGAAATCGTTGCCCGTGCCGTGCCATTTGGCGAAGTGGATCTCCATCGTGCGTCAAATATCGGTATTGCCTTCACCGGAGAACGCGACGTTGGTCCAATGGTCCTGTTGATGTCCTCACCTATCGAAGCCTTGCACAACGTTCGGGTGAACACCCCCTATTCCCGATCAACATTTCTTAACGCGCCAACCCGACACTTCCGGCCTGACAAAGCGTTCACATGTCAGCATCGGTACGAACTTTGATCTTCCCGAAGCCAATAACAGAACGACCATGAAACGTGCATTCGGATACTTCGCCATGGGCCTCGCTGGGGCACTGCTCGCGCTCGGCGGCCACGATATGCTCTCCAAACGCGACCAGACCACCGCTACGGTGGCAACGGCCGCACCGCCGGTACGGTATGTGAACCTGCCGAACGCCGACGGAAGCTCCACCAGCGCGCTGGACTTCACCTATGCAGCGGAAAGCACCTTGAACGCCGTGGTACACGTTACTACCGAAACGGCCGTTAACGTGCGCGACCCCTTCGCCGACTTCTTCTGGGGTTACCGTGCGCCGCAACAACAACAGCTCCGCCAAGGCGCTGGTAGTGGTGTCATCATCAGTAACGATGGGTACATCGTGACCAACAACCACGTGATCGACGGTGCCGACAAGATCCAAGTACACCTGAACGACCGCCGGGCCTTCGAGGGCAAGGTGATCGGTCGCGACCCCAGCACCGACCTGGCCTTATTGAAGATCGATGCCAAAGACCTGGCAACCGTACCATACGGCAATAGCGACGATGTGCGTGTAGGTGAATGGGTGCTCGCCGTTGGCAACCCCATGAACCTAACCAGTACGGTCACCGCTGGGATCGTCAGCGCCAAAGCACGCAACATCAACCTGCTCCAATACGATGCGGCGCGCGACATCATTCCGCTGGAATCCTTCATACAGACCGACGCCGCCGTTAACCCCGGCAATAGCGGCGGTGCCTTGGTGGATGCGAACGGACAGCTAGTGGGCATCAACAGCGCCATCGCCAGCACCACCGGAGCCTATTCCGGCTACAGCTTCGCCATTCCCTCCAACATCGTGCGGAAGGTGGCCAACGACCTGCTGGAATTCGGCAGCGTGCAACGCGCATACATCGGGGTGAGCATCCGCGATATGGACCAGAAACTCGCTGATGAAGTGGGCCTTGGCAAGATCAAAGGTGTTTATGTGAACGGCATCACCGATGGTGGCGCAGCCCAGAAAGCCGGCATGCAACAGGGCGATGTGATCATGAAAGTGGGGAACATCGAGGTGAACAACGTGCCGCAGCTCCAAGAACAGGTTGGCAAGTTCCGCCCAGGCCACCATGTTCCTGTCACTGTTTACCGCAAGGGGAAAGAACAGGTCTTCGACATGACCTTGCGTGGCAAGGAGGGTACCACCGTAGCAGCCGTGGAGACACGAAGCTTTGGTTCGGCATCGCTCGGTGCGGAGTTCGGCGTACCCAGTACATCGGAGTTGAAATCGCTGGGGCTGGAACATGGGGTGAAGGTGACCACCATCAACGGCGGTAAATTCCGCAGCAGCGGCATCAAGGAAGGCTTCATCATCACCCGCATCGACCAAGAGCCGATCAAAGACCCCGGGCAACTAGCCAAATTGCTCGAGAACAAACGTGGCGGGGTTCTTGTAGAGGGCGTTTATCCGAACGGTACACGCGCTTATTACGGACTTGGCCTTTGAGCTAAACCCGCGTCCATCAAGACGTTCTGAACGGATCGACCCCTCACCTGTACTTCGGCTTGTCCGGTACCGGTGGGGGGTCGTACCTTCGCAGCCCGACCGGGAGGGTTACCTCGCCCCTAGGGACCTGCAACTCTACTCGGACCCACTAATAAAGAACCTTCGCGCATGGCATCAAGGATGCGTCAGCTCAAGATCACGAAGTCGATCACCAACAGGGAAAGCCAGTCGCTGGACAAGTACCTTCAGGAGATCGGCAAGGAAGGCCTCATCACCGCCGATATGGAGGTGGAACTGGCGCGACGCATCAAGGAAGGCGATGGTCAGGCCTTGGAGAAACTGGTGAAAGCCAACCTGCGCTTCGTGGTGTCGGTGGCCAAGCAGTACCAGAACCAAGGTCTTAGCCTGCCCGACTTGATCAACGAGGGTAACCTCGGCCTGATCAAAGCCGCACAGCGCTTCGATGAGACCCGCGGTTTCAAGTTCATCTCCTACGCCGTATGGTGGATCCGCCAGAGCATCCTCCAGGCTCTGGCCGAACAAAGCCGCATCGTACGCCTTCCGCTTAACCAGGTAGGCAGCCTCAACAAGATCAACAAGGCCTTCGCCAAGTTGGAACAGGAGTACGAGCGCCCACCCAGCGCCGATGAACTGGCCACCTTCCTGGACCTGCCCGCCGAAAAGGTGAGTGACACCATGAAGGTGAGCGGCCGCCACATCAGTATGGACGCTCCCTTCGTGGAAGGCGAGAGCAACAGCCTGCTGGATGTGCTGCCCAACAACGACAGCGCCCCCGCCGACCGCCTGCTACTGAACGAATCATTGGCCAAGGAGATCGAGCGCGCCCTGAGCACCCTCACCGAGCGTGAGCGCGATGTGGTGAAGCTCTTCTTCGGCATCGGCATCAACCACGGCCTCACCCTGGAAGAGATCGGCGCCAAGTTCGACCTGACCCGTGAACGCGTGCGACAGATCAAGGAGAAGGCCATTCGACGACTGCGACACACCAGCCGAAGCAAGCTTCTGAAAGCTTATCTCGGTTGATCGAACAAGGGGGCTTTGCGGCCCCCTTTTGTTTTCACCTGAACCCAATTCCCATTCAAACCCCGCTAATGGAGACAGTAGCAAAAACCGGTTACGAAGCCGGTCTTCAGCAGTATGTGGATCGTGAGCGCAACGCCGTGGACCTGATCAGCTCTGTTGGTCGGCTCATGTATGATCGTGGCGTAGAACTGGTGTTCTTCCGCAATCACCTCACCGACATCGGCATCTCGGAGGTGATCAAGCTCTTCAATTATGCCCACGAAGTGGTGAAGAAGCCCATCGACGTGGCCACCACCGCAGAAGTAGCGCGCGGCCTGCTCGAGCTGGACCTGGCTCCGAGCAAGATCGACATCGGTAAATTGACCCATGAGTTCACGGCATCCGGCAACAAGTCGGTGACGGACTTCCTAAAGACGCATCTAAGCGACTTCATCGGTGAGGACAAACACAAGTTCAAGCCACAGGATGTGGTGTTGTACGGCTTCGGTCGCATCGGCCGTATCGCCGCACGCGAACTGGTGAAGCAGGCCGGCAAAGGACAACAGCTCCGCCTCCGTGCCATCGTTACCCGCACCCTTACGGATGCCGAGATCGTGAAACGTGCGGCCCTGCTCCGCAACGATAGCGTACACGGTTCATTCAAGGGTACGGTGATCGAAGATGTGCCGAACAAGCAGATAATCATCAACGGCCAGCAAGTGCAGTTGATCGCCGCCTCCAACCCGGAAGAGATCGACTACACGCAGTACGGCATCAACAACGCCTTGGTGATCGACAACACCGGTGCCTTCACCAAACGCGCCGACCTGGAGCGCCATCTGAAGAGCAAGGGTGTGGCGAAAGTGCTCTTGACCGCCCCCGGCAAGGAAGTACCGAACATCGTTTATGGCATCAACCACAAGGAGGTGGATATCGAGAACGAGAAGGTGTTCAGCGCTGCCAGCTGCACCACCAACGCCATCTGCCCCGTGCTGAAGGTGGTGGAGGACAACCTCGGCATCGAGAAAGGCCACATCGAGACCGTACACGCCTACACCAACGACCAGAACTTGCTGGACAACTACCACAAGGGTCCGCGTCGTGGACGTAGTGCCGCTATCAACATGGTGATCACCAGTACCGGTGCCGGTACCGCTGTTTCCAAGGCCATTCCAAGCCTGAAGGATAAGTTGACGGCCAACGCGGTGCGTGTTCCTACCCCGAATGGCTCACTGGCCATCATGAATCTCACGCTGAAGAAGCCCATCGCCGACCTGCCTGCCATGAACGACATGATCCGCAAGGCGGCGCTCGAAGGTGAGCTGGTGAACCAGATCCACTACCAGGTGGACCCCGAGCTGGTGAGCAGCGACATCATCGGTGATACTTGCTGTAGCGTGTTCGATAGCAATGCCACCATTGTTAGCCCCGATGGAAAGAGCGTGGTTCTCTACGCTTGGTACGACAACGAATTCGGCTACACCAAACAAGTGATCCGTTTGGCCAAGCATGTTACCAAGGTGCGCCGCTTGGTGTACTACTAGGTCCTGACCAACCGACCAAAAGCCCTCCGGACCTCCGGGGGGCTTTTCTTTTCCGGCCAGAACGAGCCGTGGGGTGCAGAGCTGACCTTCGCCGCTGCCACCAGTTTCATTTATCCGCCCTCCTGAAAAGCCGAAACCCTGGCTAAACCAGGGTTTCGGGATCCTAGTGGGACACGTCTGCTCCGAACGCCCCCCAGGTACAACCTACATCTCTCTGATAGTCAATACATAGAGAAGTAGCAGAAGGGTTCCACAGGCAACACCTATGGCAACCCTGGTAAGCATCTCTTCGCGCTGTTGTGAACGATTCAACCGCATGTGAATGACACTGCGAAGTTGATGGTTCATTCATCATCCATCAATGCCTGACGGGGGGTATTAATACCCGGACAGCAGCGTCATTAATACCCTTGCACATTTCATCCATATCCCTTATACGCCGGGACTAGCCGACCTATGAAAATGGAGAAGCCGCCATTTGGCGGCTTCTCCATTTTTCATTCTGCTGGTCCCTAGTGTTGCACAACGATCCGATCAGTGGTGACCACATCACCTGCGGTCACCCGCAAGAGATACACTCCACTTTGCGTGTTGTTCAGCTCGATGTTCGTGTTCACCATGCCGTCTTGTGCTGCGATCATATCTGCCAGAATACGCTTCCCGGTAAGGTCGTACAACTCGACACCGATCCGCTCCACCGAAGATCCCAAGTTGGTCACAGCCAATGTGATCCGGTCGCCACGGTTCGGGTTCGGCCATGCAAGGACCTCCATTTGGGCGAGTTCCGTGGACAGCGCACCTTCCGTAGCTGGAGCTTGCATCGAACCAGCAGGAGTGCTGTTCTCGATGGTCAGGTAACAAACCTCACCCCATGGGCACCAGGTAGCGCCTTGGTTCTTGCTCACACGTACTCGAACATCGTAGGTCACTCCAGGTACAAGAGCATCCACCGTCCAATTGAGCGTGGCTATGTTGTTCGTGTTTGTCACCACCTTCAAGAAGTCGCCTTCGCCAGGTACTGTGAACTCGAACTGATAGCGATTCGCACCAGGACGAGACCAGGCGTATATCTTGCTCGTATTCGTTCCAAATGGTTTCACAACGCCACAGGAGAATTCGAGCGTTCCAGGAGTATTTACCAATGTTGTCGGCGGGCACTGCGCCAGTGCTGGATCGATCTTGAACCGGCACGCTGGGCCGAATGGCAGGTTAGAACCGGCCACACGACCACGGATACGTACGTTCATGAGCACGTTGCTCGGAATATGCGGGTTGAGCGCGTTCGCGAACCAACTATTCACCTTCATGTGACACGCGCGTAGGGCGTTGGCTGGAGAGTATCCATCACTGACGTTGTGACTACGGAAGCGACGGTAGCTATATGTTCCATCGGGATCGAAGATCCAGAACTCATAACCACTATTGCTAGGCTGCACTCCGTTGGCACCACCAACAACCCACATGGCACTTACTGCCGGGTTCTCTGTAGCCACAATGTATTGGTTAGCCAACCAGAACTCCCTATCACAATGGGCGAAGATCAAGCGGTCATCACCCAATGGCAGGCAGAAACCCTGACCACCTGCGATGGCGCTCACACTGCCGAATACACCATCACCACTGTTATCGATGATGCGACGGCCCTGTTGGCCACCTTCCTTGAGCACATAACCACCTGTGGTCATGCCATCACCCGCGCTATCGTACACACGCAGTGCGTAGCAACCATCCACAAGGCAGCACTGCTCGCCAAGGGTGGCGTTGTTGATACCCGTGTACGGGCCACCGGTGCAAAGTGCGGTACCACCACCTTCGGGAAGGATCTCCCAAGTCGTCTGGCCACCGTTGTCATCCGTGGTGATGACCAGGTTAACGAACTGCTCACATCCTACAGGCGTTCCAACACAGGTGCAATTCTGCGACCAGGTATCGTTGATAGTGCCGCTGTTACCGTCATCACATGGGGTTCCGGGCGCGGTGAGCGTAAGCACGAGCACTTCGGTCACGCAACCATTCAGAGCCGTGTAGGAGCCACTTTGTGTGTAGGTCTGTCCATTGATCGGCCAGGTGTAGCTCGCTCCACAAACGCTCAATGGTGTGCTGTTCGTGGAACTTGGCGTGATCGTGAGCTCCAAGGTCTGAGTGCCGCAGCCACTCACACTCGTGTACGTACCACTTTGTGTGTAGGTCTCACCATTGATGCTCCAGGTGTAGCTGTCACAGGCAGAAATGGTGGTCACATTGTTGGAACTCGATACGATGGTCAATACCAAGGTCTCGGTTTCGCAACCGTCGGTCTCGGTGTAGGTGCCGCTCTGTGTGTAGGTCTCACCATTCACACTCCACGTGTAGCTATCACACTCTGTCACGGTCGTGATGTTGTTCGTGCCCTCAGTGATGGTGAGGTTCAAGGTCTGCGTAGCGCAACCCGTAGTGCTCGTGTAGGTACCGCTCTGCGTGTAGGTCTGACCATTCACAGCCCAGGTGTACGTATCACAAGCACTGATAGTGCTCGGGGTATTCGTGCTTGGGGTGATGGTCAGTTCCAAGGTTTGTGTACCACAACCACTGACACTGGTGTAGGTGCCGCTTTCGGTGTAGGTCTCACCATTGATGTTCCAGGTATACGAATCGCACGCACTGACCGTGGTGGTGTTGTTGGTGCTGCTAACGATCGTCAACACGAGCGTCTCCGTGGCACAACCGTCTGTATCCGTATATGTCCCACTCTGGGTGTAGGTCTCACCGTTCACATTCCACGTGTAGCTATCACATTCGGTGATGGTCGTGGTGTTGTTCGTGCTCTCGGTGATGGTGAGGTTCAGGGTCTGCGTGGCGCAGTCCGTGGTGCTCGTGTAGGTGCCACTCTGCGTGTAGGTCTGACCATTCACTGCCCAGGTGTACGTATCGCATGCGCTGATCGTGGTGGGAGTGTTCGTGCTAGGCGTGATGGTGAGGTTCAACGTTTGCGTGGCGCAACCTGTGGTGCTCGTGTAAGTTCCGCTCTGTGTATAGGTCTGACCATTCACAGCCCAGGTGTACGTATCGCAGGCACTGATAGTGGTCGGCGTGTTCGTGCTCGGCGTGATGGTGAGGTTCAACGTTTGCGTAGCGCAACCTGTGGTGCTCGTGTAGGTTCCGCTCTGTGCGTAGGTCTGACCGTTCACAGCCCAGGTGTACGAATCACATGCACTGATAGTAGTCGGTGTGTTCGTACTCGGCGTGATCGTGAGGTTCAACGTTTGCGTAGCGCAATCCGTGGTGCTCGTGTAGGTTCCGCTCTGTGTATAGGTCTGACCATTCACAGCCCAGGTGTACGTATCGCAGGCACTGATCGTGGTGGGTGTATTCGTGCTCGGGGTGATCGTCAAGATAAGAGTTTGGGTACCACAACCGCTTACGCTCTGGTACGTGCCGCTTTGTGTGTAGGTCTGCCCATTGATGTTCCAGGTGTACGAATCACAGGCGGATACCGTGGTGCTGTTGTTGGTGCTCGTCACGATGGTCAGGACCAAGGTTTCGGTTGCACAGCCCGTGGTGCTGGTGTAGGTACCGCTCTGCGTGTAGGTCTGACCATTCACTGCCCAGGTGTACGTATCGCATGCGCTGATGGTCGTCGTGTTATCAGAGGTCGGCGATACGGTCAGGGTACGTGTGGCCGTTGCATCTGAACAACCTCCTGTGCCCGCTACCGTGTAGGTCATCGTGACCGTACCCGCAGCAATGCCGCTGATAGCGCCCGTGCTCGCATTGATGGTGGCCACACCTGTGTTGGAACTGAGCCAGCTTCCGCCAGCAACTGTGCTGCTGAAGGTGCTGTTACCACCTACACAGATGGTTTGGTTTCCGCTCAAGGTGCCAGCGCTTGGGGCGGCCGTTACCGTTATCGTGCGCGTGGCCGTTGCGTCGCTGCATCCACCCGTGCCCGTTACCGTGTAGGTCATTGTGGCCGTGCCTGCGCTTACTCCAATGATGGCGCCCGTGCTGGGGTTGATCGTAGCTACACCCGTGTTGTTGCTGAGCCAGCTTCCGCCAGATACTGTGCTGCTGAAGGTGCTGTTACCACCAACGCAGATCCCTTGCGTTCCGCTAAGGGTGCCAGCGCTTGGGGCAGCCGTTACCGTTACTGTGCGCGTGGCCGTTGCGTTGCTGCATCCACCCGTGCCCGTTACCGTGTAGGTCATCGTGGCTGTGCCTGCGCTCACTCCGCTGATGGCGCCCGTGCTGGGGTTGATCGTAGCTACACCCGTGTTGTTGCTGAGCCAGCTTCCGCCGGCTACCGTGCTGCTGAAGGTGCTGTTACCACCTACGCAGATCGTTTGGGTTCCGCTCAAGGTGCGAGCGCTTGGGGCGGCGGTTACCGTTACCGTACGCGTGGCCGTTGCGTTGCTGCATCCGCCCGTGCCCGTTACCGTGTAGGTCATCGTGGCCGTGCCTGCGCTTACTCCGCTGATGGCGCCTGTGCTGGGGTTGATCGTAGCTACACCCGTGTTGTTGCTGATCCAGCTTCCGCCAGCAACCGTGCTGCTGAAGGTGATGTTACCACCTACGCAGATCGTTTGGGTTCCGCTCAAGGTGCCAGCGCTCGGGGCGGCCGTTACCGTTACCGTGCGTGTGGCCGTTGCGTTGCTGCATCCGCCTGTGCCCGTTACCGTGTAGGTCATTGTGGCTGTGCCTGCGCTTACTCCGCTGATCGCACCCGTGCTGGGGTTGATCGTGGCTACACCCGTGTTGTTGCTGAGCCAGCTTCCGCCGGCTACCGTGCTGCTGAAGGTGCTGTTACCACCTACGCAGATCGTTTGGGTTCCGCTCAAGGTGC
>JAEYWT010000139.1 GCA_023428865.1 Bacteroidota bacterium
CTCCTGGCCACCAGATGGGTGGCCAGGAGCAGGGCGATATGACGGGTGGGCCTCATTGGGTGGGTTGAACGACCAGACGCTCGATGGCGATCCGTTCGCTCGCTTGGAACAACTCCACGCTGTACACGCCAGCGGGTACCAACCGGGTATCCCACAGCAATTGGCCCTGTCGCGCAGTTGCCCCGAACAAGGCCACTTCCCTACCACGCGCATCGGTGATCCTCACTTGGGCCGCAACCGGCTCTTTGCCCAGATCATACCGGAGGCTGGCCCAGGAGGTGGCCGGATTTGGCATCACTTCCAAGATGCGGTCACCGTTCAATGTGGTCGTCGCCTTCCTCGGCCGTAGCGCTTTGTTGCCGCCACCGGTGCCATTCCCATGCGGCAGGCAGACCTGATAGCCGAAGCACAACACATTCCTTACCCAGGTGCCGGGGATATCGGTCGACAACGCTGCGAAGGCGGTCCATGACGAAACCTCCGCAGGGCTCAGCTGCATGATGCTCCGCCCCTCGTTGGCAAGTCCTTGTAGTTGTTCGATGTACCAGACCGTACGGTCGCGCTCGGCTTCACGCTGCTCTTTCATGGTATACCGGTCAGCCAGACCATGCAGGATGGTTTTGGCCTGATCGAATTGCTGCATGCGCAAGTGCATCTCCACCTCGGCATACCGGGCACCATAAGTGGGCATGGCGTTCCATTGTGCCAGCATGGCGGCCAACGGAATAGTCTCCTCATCCGCCCGATAAGATGCCTGCAACAGATCGGAAGCCATCGACATATCCGCGTGATGCTGTCCCATCTGTGCTTCCAGTTCCATCCGGAAGGTCCGCTCATCCCAGGAACCGGCGATCAGGTCGATCATATAACCGGGCAATGGACTTGGCGCTTCAAGCTCGGCCCATTTGATGAAGCCCTCCTTCTTCGTCGCCTCCGGATTGGCCAGGCAGATCTCCAGCACCATGGCTTGCGGAAGTGTGTTCTTCTTCATCATCTCCATCAGCACCGTGGTGCTCAGGTATGGGCTCTTGCTCATCAAATAGTCCCGCAGGTCCCATGCTTCCTGTGGCCAACTCGCCTGCACCTCCGTCACCACGGCGTCCGTGCTGCCACCATCCAGCAGGCTATTGAAGACGTAGGTCGTGTTGATGTACGCTGCCTTGGCCTCGTTGAATTCATCCTGGACCTGCTCGGTCAATTCGGTGGTGAGACGGACTTCCCGCCCATCTAGCCGGCTCGGGCATCCATTAGGGTGGTCCGTCCAGGTGGTCACGAGCCAGCCAGGGGTGGTATAGATGGGTTCCTGGATGCCCCCGTTGTGCCAGTAGTTGATCACCCAGTCGGTCTCATTCTTGTAATCCCGCTCGCCGCCCTGTTGGTCGAAGGTGTTGCCCGCTGGCACCTCCTTGCTGCCTTGTTGGGTCCGGATGCTGTGATCCCATGTTTCACCGTCATCCTTCCGAACCCAGAAGTCCTGGTCGTTCCCCACGTTCTCGTTACACAGGAACTGATGACCAACAGAAGAGGAGCTAAAGCCATCGATGCAATTCCCCTCTCCGATGTATCCGTTGGTCATGTCCCGGGCCTTGTTCTTGTACACGTCCGTGCTGTTCGGCCCGCTGTTCTCGATCACGATGGCGTCCACGCCTTGGGCAAGTACGTTGTTGGCACGGTCGAACGCGTTCTCCTCGATCCGGAAGCCATGGCTCTTTTGGGTCGAGATGCCCCGATGATGGTGCTCTTGGAAATTGTAGTCCACCTCACCGACCATTTCCACATCCCGGTCCCCCAGGATGAAATTGTTCCTATTCGCCGTGAAGCCGGGCAGCCCTTCCGCATAGATCCCCACCACGTTGTTCTCAAAGTCCAAGCTACCTGCGGCGAAGCCTCTTCCAGAACCGCTGTTCCGTGCATCGATACCGTGGCCAAGCCCCACGAAGCTGCCACGGTCCAAATTCTGGAGCGGGCAAGGTGTGCCATACGGCAATGCCACGGTACAATTCGCACCCACGGAATAGTTCGCATCGATGCTGAAGATGCCTTCGCCCAGTTGCCAGCTATTGGGGCCGCTGGACTGCGCATTCTCGAAGTTGCACGCCCGGAAAACGATGCCATCCACGCCCCACATGGTCACATGGGCCTCGAAGTCATGCCCGCCACGATAATCATCATCCACCTTGAAGTCGGCGTAGGTGAAGGAACTATGGTTAGGGCGCAGCAAGCTTGGGTTGCCCGGCTGGAAGTTCTGGTACGCCATGAACTCCGCCGAGCGCCTACAGTTCAGGAATAGCGCTCCTGGATTCCCGTGCGAGCCCTTCACCTGAACCACACCACCCATGCTGTTCCAGTCCTGGGGTTTCCACAGCCGGATGGCTTCGCGTGCATGCTCGATCACAGCACCGTTCGTGAGTACCACCAAGCCTTGATAAGTCGGATGGTCGATCGGGTATTGGTGCTGGCTGGAGGTGCCCCAGACTTCGATGCCGGACCAGAAATTTCCGCAACAATTGCTTGTAAGCCACCCACCATCAACCACCATTCGTGCACCAGGCTCAACAATCACCTTTCCATCTTTGGGCATGTTCACTTGGCACCTGATGGTCAAGGTAGCTCCATTGCTCACAACGAGATCACCTGGCACTGCCCGCGCCCAATCCCAAGTCTCATCCGAAGTAACGTGAATATCCGCAAGTGGGTTCCGAGTACAACTCAACAGCCACTTACTCCGCCATGACGCTAGCAGCTTTTGCCGCACATGAGCTATTTGAAGATCGGACAACCATCGCAGAGAGCGACTCGGTCCCATCATATTGTTTGTGCAAAGCGCGTACTCAGGTACAGAATTTGGATATGGATCACACCAGCCATATGATGTAGTTGGCCAGTGCAAATCTGGGAAGAGGGTGTGCTGAGAGGACAACTGCGCATGATGAAGTCCCATGCAATGGCCGAGCTCGTGCGCGAACAATTGGTTAACCTTCCCTGGATCTCCTCCAAGCGGGTTCTGCACAACTCCTGACCACACCATACTACCTGGCGGGTTCAGCAAGTATTCATTAAAGACATTTTGAACGACCATATAGTTCTTCGACTCTCCATCGTACGCATTGCCACATCCAGACACTGTTGCTGAATTCGGCCTGATGCGACCAATGAAGTAGACTTGAAGCGTAGCGCAATCGTTCTGTTTATAATTGTTGTATAAGTAAATCGTTGATGCATTACAAATGTTCACCCCTTCTTGGTCAGGAACGTTTGCATTATACCCCTGATCATCTGCCCAATACAAAATGTCATCGAGCACGAACCTGATCTTCGAATCCGAAATCGTTGGTGGTTGTGCAACTCCACCATACATCGGCGGATCAATCACGCCGAACAATCGATTCAGGGTAGGACCATTCGGTCCATTGATGTCACCGAAAATACTATGTAAATAGGCCGTGTGGGCAGGGTCATTCTCTTGGAAATTGTCCGTGCCATCAGCACGTTGCATGATGTGCAAAGTCACCCGAACAATTAACTCCTCGGAAGTTGTCGTTGGCATATACTCCGCGTTATTCGCATTAGTCCATACTACTGGGTTAGCACACGATATCGGCCCGAAAGCACTTGGAACCGTGGGATCGGGCATATGGCATTCCTGCGCCACACTGTCATTGAGCATCAGCAACCAAAGAAACCCTACAGGCCAAAGTCGTTGAACCGCATTCTCAAAAAAGAGCTGGGCTCGGTCTCCAACAAATAGTCCTACTTTATCAAACAAGTGTTTCATGTCCAGTCGGTTTTGGGTTCGATACGCATCAACAATTATGACCTTCTGCTTCATCAACGGAATTGGTCAATGGCGAAGAGGGTTGTCTTGTTCAAATCGAAGCTAAGGCGCTTATTCCCTGTAGTCGGTTGGCAAACGAATAACAATAGCAGAGCCTATGCCCCAAGCTCCGTTCGACCTATCGCCAACGACGTAGAACCCCTCTTCAGTGCGCCTCTCCGCTTGGGGGGTTGTACCTGACCCTTGTCGGTGCCATCCCCCCATCTACATTTGCGTCTGCTTTCAACCAAAAGCACCCAAAACACCCCCGTATGGCAAAGTCGAACAAGGCCATTGATGCCTTCATGGCCGAAGTGAAGAAGCGCAACGGCAACGAGCCGGAATTCCTCCAGGCCGTTCACGAAGTAGCCGAAATGGTGATCCCCTTCATCGAAGCGAACCCCAAGTACAAAGGCAAGATGCTGCTGGAGCGCATGGTGGAGCCCGAGCGCACCATCATGTTCCGCGTACCCTGGGTGGACGACAAGGGCCAGACGCAAGTGAATCGTGGTTACCGCGTGGAGTACAACAGCGCCATCGGGCCTTACAAGGGTGGCCTGCGTTTCCACCCGAGCGTGAACCTAAGCATCCTCAAGTTCCTGGGCTTCGAACAGACCTTCAAGAACAGCCTTACCACCCTGCCCATGGGCGGCGGCAAGGGCGGCAGCGACTTCGACCCCAAGGGCAAGAGCGATGGCGAAGTGATGCGTTTCTGCCAGAGCTTCATGACGGAGCTGTGGCGCCACGTGGGCCAGTTCACCGACGTGCCTGCGGGCGACATCGGCGTGGGCGGCCGTGAGATCGGGTTCATGTTCGGCCAGGACAAGCGCCTGCGCAACGAGTTCACCGGCGTGTTCACCGGCAAAGGCCGCACCTGGGGCGGCAGCTTGATCCGTCCGGAAGCAACGGGCTACGGCTGCGTGTACTTCGCCGCCGAAATGATGAAGGAGAACAAGGAGGACTTCAAAGGCAAGATCGTTGCGGTGAGCGGCAGTGGCAACGTGGCCCAATACGCCATCGAAAAAGCCACCCAGCTTGGCGCCAAAGTGGTAAGCTGCAGTGACAGCGATGGTGCCATCTACGACCCCGCAGGCATCACCGGCGAAAAGCTCGCCTTCATCATGGACCTGAAGAACGTGAAGCGCGGCCGTATCGAGGAGTACGCGAAGAAGTTCAAAGGCAGCACCTACAAGAAAGGCGCCCGTGTATGGGACATCGTGGCAAAGTGCGATGTGGCCCTGCCCTGCGCTACGCAGAACGAACTGAACGACAAGAACGCGAAGGACCTGGTGAAGAAAGGCGTGAAATACGTGGCCGAAGGCGCCAACATGCCTACCACACCGGAAGGCATCAACGTATTGCATGCCGCCAACGTGGCCTTTGCACCGGGTAAAGCCAGCAACGCCGGTGGTGTGGCCACCAGCGGTCTGGAAATGAGCCAGAACAGCTTACGCATGAGTTGGACCCGCGACGAAGTGGACCACCACCTGCACAAGATCATGAAGGACATCCACGCCGCCTGTGTTAAGCATGGCAAGGAGGGTAAGAAGGTCAACTACGTGAAAGGCGCCAACATCGCCGGTTTCGTGAAGGTGGCCGATGCGATGCTGGAACAGGGGGTGGTGTAGGGCATACGACCCTGGAAGAGGGGAAGGGGCCGTCTCGCAAGGGGCGGCCCTTTTGCCGTGGATGTCATTTCTGCGTGCATGCCCGATCGTTCACATCCGACCACCCTTCCCGATGAACCATGATACCTCCCCAACGACCGATCCGAGCTCCAACACATGAGACCCCTCCTACGCAACACGCTCCTTGCCACGATCATCGCGCTTCTTGTCCAACCCATCGCTACACGTGCGCAGGATGGAACGGTGGACCCTTCCTTCACCGCAGGCACCAATGGCCCGGTATACTGCATCGTGCGACAACACGATGGGAAGCTGCTCATCGGCGGCAGGTTCACCGAGGTGAACGGCACTGCACGGGGCGGGGTGGCACGCCTGCACGCTGATGGCACCTTGGACGCAGGTTTCAGCACCGGCACCGGCCTCACCAGCACCACCAT